>JAUWIO010000256.1 GCA_030605305.1 Actinomycetes bacterium | reverse complement strand
TGTTCGGTGCCCCCCGGGTGATAGCTAAGGTCAACAATCCCAAGAACAGCTGGCTCTACACGAGTGAATGGGGGGTTGATGCCCCGGTCAGTGCTGCCCGGATCATCGGCACGCTGATCGAGGAGGAAGCTCGATTCGATGAGCTGGTGACACTCATTAAGTTAAAAGAGGGCGCGGTTTCGCTCGTCGAGGTGACGATCACCCCCGAAAGCGCTGCCTGTCACCGGACACTGGATTCGATCGGCAAGCCGTCCCAGACCCGCCTGGTGGCGGTCGTACGCGGCCGTGAATTGGTCGAGCCGGTTCCTGAGCTGGAGCTGGCAGAAGGCGATGAGGTCCTGGCGCTAACGGCCGTAGAGGACGAGGACGAGCTTATGGAGCGATTTGGGTGATGACGGGACTCTCTATAGGTCTCGCCGGTTGAATACGGCTATCGCCCCCGCCAATAAGGCCAGCGAGAAGACTGCCGCGTAAACGATGACCGTCGCGCTAGGGGCGGATGCGGCCCCAAAAGGACCGAAATTCGCTGCAACCGAAGAAAACCCTACCCCGAGGGCGCTCATGTCCGGCTTCATCATATTGACTGCATAACGATACATCGGGTCGGTCGGCATCAACAAGCCGGAGATGACCCCGGTCGTGACCAAAGAATCGCGCCCGAGTATCGCCCCTATCTGCTCGGTGATCCCGCCTATCATGGCTGTCATAAAGAGCAGCAGGACGATAACCGAGTTGGCCGCTCCCGACACCAAAGTGCTGCCGAAAATGGTCGCCGACAGGACGACTAGCGCCACCCCGATAAAAAGCGCCCCGCCGGCCAAAAAGTGGTCGGGGAGCCAGCCGCCCTCAAAATAGATGATGGCCACGATCGATCCGTAGAGGAGGGTCGAATACAAAGAGAGCAACACAGCGTGACCGAGCCATTTGCCGATGATCAAACGCGCCCGCGATATCGGTCTGGTGACGATCGTGTGCAGCGTCGCTTGTTCTATTTCTGTCGCGATCGTGCCGCCGGCGGTGAAGACAGCGACCATCGCGATTATCATATTGGCCATGAACAAGCCCATGTTGAAGAAGAAGGCGGTCTCGAATTGGCTGGCGACCAGGTCGATAGCGGCCGACTCGCCGCGATCTTGCTGGATCGATTCGGTTATGAAGTGGACGCCTGTCCAATAGACCGACAAAAAGATGGCAGTCAGGACCACGCCGATGATAAGGATCCGCTTGCGCGCTGCTTCCTGAAAGGTCAGGCGGGCGATAATAAGCACTCTATTCACCGTCACCCCGTCCTAGAAGCTCCAGAAAAACGTCTTCAAGCGTTCCTCTTTCCCGGCGTAATTCATAAAGGCGGCGGTCATGCGTGGAGATAAAGGCGGCGACTTTTGGGGCGGCCTCGTCGTCGTCGTTATATATTCGTATCTCCCGGCCGTTGATGTCGGTCTCCACTCGACCGAACCGTTCGCTCAACTGCTCGATCAACGCATTGTCCCAGCCATCAAGGCGCAGCAAGAGCGGGCCGCCGCCAGACAAGTCGCTTGGACGCCCGGTTTTGATGACCCGCCCGTGATCGATAACGGCGATCCTGTCGCAGACGCGCTCGACATCGGTGAGCAGATGCGAGTTGAGCACTATGGTCGTGCCTTCGGACGCGAGCGCCGCCAGCAGGTTTCTGACGTGGGCCCGGCCTACAGGATCAAGTGCCGATGTGGGCTCATCTAGAAAGAGTATCGGCGGCCGCCCGAGTACCGCTTGTGCCAGCCCTATCCGCTGCTGCATCCCTTTTGAGTAGCCGGATATCCGTCGGTCGGCAGCGTCGGCCATGCCGGCCAACTCTAAGACCTCGGTAGAACGATTAGCGATATCCGGACTCGACATACTTATCAAGCGCCCGTGGAGATTGAGGAGCTCGCGCCCGGTCATCCAAGGCGGGAAACGAAAAAGCTCCGGGAGGTACCCGAAAGACCGGTTGGCCCGGACGCCGCCGGCCGGCGCGTCACCGATCTGGGCCCAACCGCCGGTCTGGCGGACCAAGCCGACCATTATCTTCACAAAGGTGCTTTTGCCGGCGCCATTGGGTCCGAGGCGCCCAAAGAAATCGCCTGGTTGGATCGTTAGGCTCAGACCGGCCCGTGCCCGCAGGCCCCG
>JAUWIO010000301.1 GCA_030605305.1 Actinomycetes bacterium | reverse complement strand
CCGGTAGGAGTTCCCGCGGGAAAAAAACCTTCTTGATCAGCGAACCGGTGCCGACGATCGAGGTCGTCGAACCGGTGACGGTGGCGCTGAAAAAATTCCAGGGCAAGAATCCCGCCAGAAAAAAGAGCGGGAAGTTAGTAATGCCGCCGATGTTCTTGATAGGCAAGACGATCGTGAAGATCACCGTAAAGACGAGCATCATCAAGATCGGGTTTAGGAGCGACCAGAAGAACCCGAGCACCGAGTTCTTGTACTTCACTTTCAATTCCTTGCGGGTGAAGTTGAGTAATAGCTCCCTATATGACAAGAGCGTATTGAACGCGGCGATCATTTAAAGTAGTCCGCCAGTCCCTCTTCCCAGGGACGCATCGGCTCCATACCCTGCAGCTCGAGGGTGAGATTACGTAAAACCGACAGCGCCGGGCGCGGTGCCGGGCGCTGCATCTCGCTCGTCTTGATCGGCTTGACCTCGACATCCATCGCCGCCGCCTCGAAGATCTTCTTGGCGAAACCGCACCAAGAGACGGAGCCGGCATTCGTGGTGTGATAGATTCCGTAGCGCCCGCTCATGCCGATCTCCACCAGCTTGGCCGCGAGGTCCGCGGCAAAAGTCGGGGAGCCCACCTGGTCGTCGACGACACTGACCGAGCCGCGCTCCTCGCCAAGGCGCAACATCGTCTTGACGAAGTTATGTCCATGCCGGCCGTAAAGCCAGGCGGTCCGACAGATATAAAACCGGGTGGTCAAAGCCATCACATAGCGTTCGCCGGCTAATTTGGAAGCACCGTAGACGCTGAGCGGATTGGGGTCGTCGAATTCAGTGTAAGCCTCGCCCTTGCCCCCGTCGAAGACGAAATCGGTGCTGACATAGAGGATGGCCGCGCCATACTCCTCGGACGCGATAGCCAGGTTCTGAGCGCCGATAGCGTTGACCTGAAAAGCCCGGTCGACATGGAGTTCGGCCCCGTCGACATCCGTAAAGGCGGCCCCGTGGATTATCAGCTCCGGGCGGATCTTCCCGACTGCCCGCAAAACGGCGGCGAAATCGGTAATATCCAGCTCTTCGATATCGCCCGGGAAGACCTCATGCCCGGTGAGCGTACGCTGCAAGTCCGTGCCGAGCTGCCCGTTTGCCCCCGTGACGATGATCCTCAAGTTACCCTCAAACGATTCGCACCGCTACCGTTGAATATGGAGAGGCGTTGTCGGTTCGACAATCTCCATCCACGTCTGCCCGGCCGTCAGCTCGATCTGGGCGCCATCCACATCGGTAAGCACGATCGGATCGGCCACGTCCGCGCGCTCCCAGGTGCCCTCGATTACCTGCCCGGCACGGAAGACGGTCGCCCCACCGCTACCGGTCATATTGACATCAAGGACACCGCTCCCGCCAAATATCGCGCTGGGGGCGGCCCGGACCACGACAATGTTCGGCGCGGCCAACTGCTTCTCGGTATGGACGGCCGTATGCGGCCTGCCGCCATTGAAGCGCAAGTAGGTGTTGGTCGGCCGGTCATATTGATACTCGACCCCATAGCCGGTCTCCGGAT
>JAUWIO010000034.1 GCA_030605305.1 Actinomycetes bacterium | reverse complement strand
CTTGGTCAATGGGTGGCCCACGCGGCGGGCCAGCGTTTCGACAGCTTCGGTGAAATCGAGTCCCTCCGCTGCCATGACGAAAGAATATGCGTCTCCGCCGACACCGCAGCCAAAGCAATGATAGAGCTGTTTTGCCGGATCGACATGGAATGACGGAGACTTCTCATTATGGAACGGGCAAAGACCCTTGAACGTCCGTCCGGACTTCTTCAGCCGGACCCGTTCTCCAACGACATCGACAATACTGGCCTTCTCTCGAACTACGCGAATATCGTCGTCGTTAAAACCAGCCAACGCCCTTCCCTTCCAGATACGAACCGCGACACAGCAATGATGTGAAGATTCTGTGTTTTTCCAGCGCCGATGCGCTTTTTACCTTGCTCAAACTCTTTCTTCTATTCTAATATATTTTACGTAAGCATATTAAGAGCAGAGGTGTCTAAATGCGAACTTTCTTTACCAGTCTTTTATCCGGCGTCCTAGGGGCGCTCCTTGTCTACGGGGCCTTTACGATATCGCCGCCCCCTGGAACCAAGGATGAGCCCGAACAACCCGTCAAGGCGGTAACGACGGCGCTCCAGATCAATGAACCGCTCGATGGTCTGAGTGCCCAAGATATATATGAACGGCGCGGAGACGCCGTTGTCCATATCAAAGCAACGATCAGCAGCAGATTCGACAATCTTTTCGGCTTGCCGGTTCCGGAAAATCAGGTCGCGTCAGGCTCGGGCTTTATCGTCTCCAAAGACGGCTACGTCATCACGAATGCTCATGTCGTCAGCGGGGCCGATAAGATAACGGTCCAATTCTCCGATCAGGCCGAGGAAGAAGCGACCCTGGTCGGCGTAGATCAGAGCACGGATCTGGCGGTCCTCAAGACCGACCTAAAAGACCACGATGTGGGAGTCCTGGCTCTAGCCGATTCGCAAAACGCCCAGGTCGGACAGACTGTCTATGCCATCGGCAATCCACTCGGCTATGACCGGAGCATGAGTCGAGGCATTATCAGCGCTCTCAACCGCGTCATTAATGCCCCTAACGGTATTGAGATCCGCGGGGTCATCCAAACGGATGCGGCGGTCAACCAGGGTAATAGCGGCGGGCCGTTGTTGACGGGTGCCGGAGAGGTCATCGGGGTGACATCGCAGATCGCCACGACCGGCGCCGGGAACATCGGCATCGCTTTTGCGATCCCCAGCTCGATCGTAAAGCGAGTCTACAAGGAGATTAAAGAGACAGGGAAGACTTCACGGCCCTGGCTCGGCATCCAGGGCTCGACGCTTGACGAGGCGCCCGCAGACGAGTTGGGCCTTACTACCACCGAGGGCGCCATGATCGTAGCCGTGATGGAGCCGGGCCCGGCCCACGATGCCGGCCTCAAAGAGGCGGACCGTCAGACGCTCATCGACGGAAGCTATAGGGAGATCGGCGGGGACATCATCACGAAGATCAACGATACTGAGATCTCCTCGATGGAGGACCTCGTTAATGAGATCAATCAATACAGCGCCGGGACGAAGGTCACCCTGACTATTCTGCGCAATAGCAAGTTTAAGGAGATCAAAGTCGAGCTGGACGAGCGACCGACAGAGTTCGACGAGCCCAATCTAAACAGGCGCTAACCACCCGGTTAAAAGAGTACTGATAGTTCTTTGACCTGTGTTTTGACCTGTTCCCAAAGCGTTGGCTTGACCGGAGCGACTACTACATCTTCTACCGGCGCGTCTTGTTCGACCACGACATAGGCCAGCTCATCGGTCTTGACGTAGCGAAGGTCGCGACGGACCAACATCTCCCAGTGCTCAGGATCACCCTCAAGCTGTTTTATCTCTTTTCGAAGCAGACCGTTGTCGGCCCGGTCCTCGTCGAGCTGGGACGAGAGAGCGGTCAATTCTTTTTCTTGCTGAATGCGGGCTGAGATAGGTGAGGCCGACCATGAGGCAATCACTAGGAGAGAGACGACTAACACGCCGGCCCAAAGTCGCCGGGTCACAAAAGTGTCAGATGTACGTTTC
Source organism: Actinomycetes bacterium (assembly GCA_030605305.1). GTDB lineage: Bacteria > Actinomycetota > Aquicultoria > CAJVYJ01 > JAUVQD01 > DAOUYN01. The sequence continues at coordinate 4,982 of JAUWIO010000034.1, read as the reverse complement.
TTTTTGGCCAACTTAATAACTGCTACGAATCGACTATGAGAGATGACTCAGAAAGCCAGCGCCAGTATACCACAAGCATATGGGGCTATATCAAGCGCTCCGGGTGCGTGTAAACAACCGCCCCGCCTTTGCGGGTATATCCAGCCACGGTGATACCGGCCTCGACGGCCAACTCGACGGCTAAATCAGTGGCGGCCGTACGCGAAGCGACGATAGGAAAGCCGGCCTTGGCCGATTTCATCATCATCTCAGTGGAGATCCTGCCGGTAGTGAGAATCAGCTTCTCCTCCAGCGGCTCCCCCGCTCTTAGGGCCCGCCCGATCACCTTGTCGACGGCATTGTGGCGACCGATGTCTTCGGCGACAAAAAGAACTTCTTCCGGACTAGCCACAGCAGCGCCATGGACACCTCCGGTCTCCTTATACAAAACAGACAGAGCGAAAAAGTCATCCATCAGACGCGCCAACGTGGTCACTTCGACCGCCAGAGTGCTCGTAAGTTTGGGCAACTGCGCTGAAAGATCGGCGATCAGGGCGCCGCCGCCGCAGCCCGACGAGATCGTCCGCGTGAATGTGTCCGGTAATTTGCCGGAGATCTCGACCCAGATCAACGCCCGCGGCGCGTCGGCCATCAGTTGCTTGACCTCCCCCGCCTCCGTTATTAGATCATTCGCCCATAACCAACCGAACGCTAAGTCCTCGAGGTCCTGGGGCGTGGCCATGAGCGTGACGATCTCCCGCTCATTGACGATCAGGCGAAAAGGGCGCTCCACGGGGAGCATGCTGGCGTCCCTAGGGCCGCTCACGGTTGCTCCTTAGCGATCAATCCTTCGGCCCTCTCAACATCCTCCCAGGTATTGATATTGAAAAATGAGAGGAGTTCAGGGTCGAGGCGACGCAAATCGGTCTCCGGGACCTCGTGCACTATCACAGTCTGATAGAAATCGATGATCTTGCGGCGGCCGGCCTTAAGTTGCTCCTCGATAACGTCAGCGCAACTCCGGTTGTAGACAGCATGAAGAGGCTCGAGCTTGCCGCCGATGACCGGCACGGTCACATCGGCTTTTGGCGCCAGCCTCACCAGATAACGGACCAAGTCCTCTTGGACGAAGGGCATATCATAGGCGACAACGAAGACGCGTTCCGTTGCCGCTGCCTTCAGGGCCGCCAAGATGCCGCCCAGGGGCCCCAGATGCGGGACTTCATCCAGCGTTACCTTGAGGTCGCTGGGCGTTTTGAAATCGGGATCATTGGTCGCATAGATGACCTCTGAGAATAAAAGACGCAGACGCTCGACTGGTCGCGACCACTGGGGCACACCGCCGATATCGAGCCGCCCCTTATCGCGGCCTATCCGGGTGCTGAGACCTCCGGCCAACACAACGCCCGTTACGTTATCGAAGCGCTCCATCAAGTGGGGACGAGGTTGTCCCTCACCGACAGGTTGTGGAGAGTCACCAGGAGCTCTTTGACGGGGTCCGTGTTGTATACCTTCACACCTTCGGGGGCGCGAACCAGCATCGATGTGTAATTCAAGACGACGCTGACTCCGGCTTCGACTACAGCATCCACTACTGACTGCGCGTAAACCGGGGGTACGGCGATAATAGCGAAATCGATCGACTCCCGCCTGATGACCTCACTGGCCCGATTAATATCGATTATCTCCACATCGGCAAGCTTCGTGCCGACCTTGTCCGCATCGCTATCGAAGATGGCCGTGATATGAAAGCCGTGGTTCCTCAAGCCCGAGTGATGGGCGATGGCCGAGCCGAGATTGCCGGCCCCGACCAAGACTATCTTATGCGGTTGGTCCGAACCGAGTATTTTCTGGATCTCTTCGACCATAGACCGAACCGTATAGCCGACTCCCTTGATACCGAAGTTGCCAAAATGAATCAGATCGCGCCGGATAGCAGCTGGATTGACGCCGGTCCATAGACCTAATCGATTTGATGAAACTGTCTCCACACCCTCGTCTTGTAGCTGTAGGAGACAGTTCAGGTAGACAGGCAGACGCTCGAAGACGCCCTCTGGGATTTTTTTCAACTTCGTCCTCGGCCGCAGCAGCGGCAATTGACAATCACATACTGTTGCATTGTAACACGCACCGCTGTTGTAACAACTGTTACTGTCTCAGCAGGTGATGCTTAGAGGTCGAGCTCTCCACGCACGCGGATAAGACCCATGATGTCGGTTTTCGTGACTAAACCGACCAAGTGTCCGTTGTTAATAACAAGCAGGTGCCCGGCACCTTCGCCGGCCATCTTCAGCAGGGCTTTTATCGCCGGCTCGTTTTCGCCGATAGTCATCGTCTCGTCGATCGGTTCGATGATCTCGCCGGCGGTGACTGTAGCCCAGTCTTGACGGGGAACGTCCTTGATATCGTGGAGCGTCACGATGCCCATCAGTTCATCGCCCCCCATGACCGGGAAACGGCCGAACCGATGGCGGAGAAAGAAATGGTTCACCAGGTCCTCGAGAGTCGTATCCGGTTCGACCGTCGTCACCTCGTGACTCATGATGTTATGAACGGAAACATCGGCCAGAGTGTGTTGGAGCATGACCTGGCGAAAGCTGCCGACCGCCGACTGATTCAAGAACCAACCGATAAGGATCAGCCAGATACCTCCGATGTTGCCGCCCAAGAAGAGCAATATTCCAAATCCTATCAGCAGGAAAGCGACCACTTGCCCTCCCTTGGCGGCAATATTGGTCGCCCGCTCAAAATCACCGGTCGCGCTCCACACGGCGGCCCGCAGCACGCGCCCTCCGTCCAGAGGAAAGCCCGGCGCCAAGTTGAAGATGGCCAGCATCAAGTTTATCTGAGCCAACCAGAAGAAAGCCGCAAAGTACTCACTGGTAATACCGGAAGCCAGCAGGGCGCGGAAGAGGACAAGGAAAGCCCCGGCGAGAAAAAGGCTGGACGCCGGTCCGGCCAAGGCCATCTTGAACTCAGCCCGCGGGTCCTTTGGTTCCTCTGACATTTGAGACATGCCCCCGAAGATGAACAAGGTGATCTTCTTGACGGGGATATTGTTCCTGTTGGCCACCAACGAGTGGCTCATCTCGTGAAACAATAGCGAGGCAAAAAAGAGCGCCGAGGAGAACAAGCCGATGGCCACGTTGGATCCGACGGAATGGTCGGGAAACTGCTGCGGAAAGAAACCAAAGGCCAAAGCGAAGGTCACAAGCGCAAAGATGATGAACCAGCTATAGCTGATATAGATCTCTATCCCGAAGATCTTACCAAGCCGAATATCGCTTTCCATTGTTGCCTCCCGCCGTTGCCTATCAGTACCCAAAAATGGTGGCTAACTAACAGAGCGGTCGCTTTGTTGACAACCGCCGTCCTTGCGGGATAATCCTCCCAAAGAGCACAAGCATAAAAACTACATGAGGTGAAAAGTGAAGATAGTCGTAGTCGGATCGGTGGCCCTGGACTCGATCAAAACCCCTTTTGGGGACCAAAAGGAGATACTTGGAGGCTCGGCGACGCACTTCTCGCTGGCGGCCAGTTTCTTTACGAAGGTCGGCCTGGTCGCGGTCGTCGGGAAGGATTTCCCGGAAAAACATATCTCATTCCTTAAGGATCGCGGCGTAGACCTGGCTGGCCTGCAGGTCGTGGATGGTGAGACCTTCCGGTGGGAGGGTTACTACGAGTACGACCTGAACACCGCCCATACACTCGACACCAAATTGAACGTCTTCGAGTCATTCGACCCGAGCTTGCCGGCAGACTACCGCCAAGCCCCTTTCCTGTTTCTGGCCAATGTCGATCCCGACATTCAGATCAAGGTTTTAGAGCAAGCCCGCCAAGACGCTTTCAGCGTCTGCGATACAATGAACTTTTGGATAGAGCGCAAGCCTGATTCCCTGAAAGAGCTGGTCAAAAGGGTCAATTTCTGTCTTATGAACGACTCAGAAGCGCGGGAATTCTGCGGTACATTCAGTCTCCTGGATTCCGCGAGACAGATCCTGGACATGGGGCCGGAAGCGGTCATCTTTAAGAAAGGTGAACATGGAGCCCTCCTCTTCATGGACCAAAGTCATTTCGCTGCCCCGGCCTTTCCGCTCGAAGAGATCAAGGACCCGACCGGAGCCGGAGATAGTTTCGCCGGCGGCTTTCTCGGTTACCTGGCCAATGCCGGAGATGTCACGGAAGAGCACATCAGACGCGCCGTGATCTACGGGAGCGTCATGGCTTCATTTAATGTCGAGGGTTTTGGGACGGACCGAGTGGCGCGCCTGACTGCGGATGAAATCGAAGAGCGGTTCCAGGTCTTTCGTCAGATCACGAACTTCTAGACCGTAAAACGTGCGCCTTCGAGCGCCGAACCGCAGGCGCAGGTCTTCTCGGACGGTAGCGCCGGAATAAGCTTAAAGAGCAGGTCCCGCAATTTGGCATTGTTGTCGTTGAATGTCTGGATGACCTCCTCCATAGTGACCGGTTCTATCCCTGGATGATCCTCGAGGCCGACGTCCCAATCAGTGATCAACGATATATTCAGGTAGCATATCTCCAGTTCACGGGCGAGATAGGCTTCGGGGTACTGGGTCATATTGATGACCTGCCACCCCTGACTGGAGAACCAACGACTTTCAGCCTTGGTGCTGAATCTCGGCCCCTGGACCACCACCACGGTACCCGTATCATGAACGCTCAGCCCCTGCTCGCGCCCGATATCAGCGGCGATTCCACTCATCAGAGAGCAATACGGGTGGGCGGCGCTGACATGGGTGGTAATAGGTCCGTCAAAGAAAGTGTCTGTCCGGCCCTTCGTCCTATCAACGAACTGGTCGCAGATGACGAAGTCGCCCGGCTTTATATCTACCTGCAAGGAGCCGCTGGCGCAGGGACCGATTAGCCGCCCGACCCCGAGTGGCTTCATCGCATGTAGATTGGCCCGATAATTGATCATATGCGGCGGGTGCTGATGTTGGGCCCCATGTCTCGGGATAAACGCCACCCGACGTCCGCCG
>JAUWIO010000114.1 GCA_030605305.1 Actinomycetes bacterium | reverse complement strand
CAGGACCACGTGGACCCGCTATTACGTGAGGCTCGAATTAGAATTGCGCTATGCCGGCGTTCTGGAGCGCCGCTACGTAGCCGGGCCCGCGCGCGCGCGCGACTCAGGCCGGACACCGACTCCCTGATGCCCGCAGGTCAGAGCTCGTGATCTACCTTGATAACGCCGCCAGCTCCTATCCTAAGCCGCCGCAAGTGATCGAAGCAGTCGCCGGCTGCTTGAAAGACGTCGCGGCCAGCCCGGGTCGAGGCCAGCATAAGATGGCCCTGGCCGCCGGGAGGATCGTCCGGGACACTCGATCGCGCGTTGCCCGCTTGCTTGGTGTGCCGGACCCCGCCGATCTAGTCTTCACCGCCAACGCCACCGAAGCCTTAAATTTGGCGATCAGGGGCTGGGTCCGCCCCGGTGACCGTGTTGTTACCACTTGGGTCGAGCATAACTCTGTCTATCGACCATTAGCGGCGCTGGCCGCACAGGCGGGGGTCGTTGTCGAGTTGGCCCGTTGCGATCGGACCGGTCGAGTCGATGTGGCGGATTGGCGCCGCCGGGTCACCGCCGGCACGCGCTTCGCGGTTTTTTCTCATGCATCTAACGTGTTGGGGACGATCCAGCCGCTTGAAGAGCTGATCGAGATCGCTAAGGAGGCAGGCGTGCCCGTACTCGTCGATGCCGCCCAGTCCGCCGGGGCCATCGATCTTGACATTGCGGCATCCGGGATAGACATGCTGGCTTTTGCGGGCCACAAGTCTTTACTTGGGCCGCAGGGGACGGGGGGACTATACATCAGCCCTGATCTGGATGTCGCGGAGCTTACGAGGGGCGGGACCGGCACGAGCTCACAGGGTCCTCAGCCCCTGATTCGTCCGGACAGGTACGAGAGCGGCACTTATAATACACCAGGCCTGGCCGGACTTGGCGCGGGCGTCGCCTGGTTGGGGGAAATGACAGTGCCGGAGATCTTTCGCCGCGAACAAGAGCGGATCCAACGCCTTATCGCCGGACTGGCGGGAATAGAGAGGCTGGTGATACATGGGCCGGCCCCAAACGAACCGCGGGCCTCGCTTGTCTCGATCAGTCCGGGCTGGGCCTCGGCGGCCAAGACCGCCGCCGCTCTAGACCGCCAATATGATATTTATGTGCGTTCCGGGGGGTTGTGCGCCCCGAAGGCCCACGAGCTTCTCGGCACAGAAAGCGCGGGGGTCCTCCGGTTGAGCCCGGGGGCCTTCTCTACCGACGAGCAGACGGACCAAGCCGTTGCCGCCCTACGTGAACTCGAACGACGAGCCTAGCTGCGGCCGTCAATATGGTATTATTGCTTGGTAAGCGTTTTGGAGGTAGATAGTGGAGCGAAGGTTCTCATTACAAGACTTTGGTATCGGTATCATCACGGGAGTGGCTATAGGGGTGGTTGCCGGCATCTTGTTGGCGCCTGAGTCCGGCGAATCGACCAGAGAGAAATTGGCCTCCGGCGCCGAAGGCTTCCGGGTGTCAGCGCAAGACCTGATCGATAATGCCCGCGACAGTCTCGATTTGGCCGTTGGCAAGATGGACGGTGTCTTCGGCTCGCACGAGAAGCAGGTGCGCAAACGGCTTGGGGCACTCAAAGAAGAACTAGAGAAATATAACCTGAGCGGCGCTTGAGCCCTGAGGTAAAGACCTCGCGAACGAAACCGAAAGTGGCCGTCCTCATGGGAGGGTCTTCAGTTGAGCGCGAGATATCGCTGATTACAGGGGAAAAGATAAGCGAAGCGCTTATCTCTCGCGGCTATGATGTCGCCAAGATAGACCTCGATGAAGACATCGTCGACAAACTAAAGGCCAGCGAAGCCGACATCGTCTTTATCGCCCTTCATGGTTCTCCGGGCGAGGACGGGACGATTCAAGGACTTCTTGAAATAATCGACGTGCCCTATGTCGGTTCCGGTGTTTTGGCCAGCGCGGTTGGCATCGATAAGATCCGTTCGAAAATGTTGTTTAGCGCCATGGGCATCCCCGCTCCGTTTCACCTGCCGGTCAGCCCCCTGGAGCTGGGCGAAGAACGGACTGACCAGCTCGTTGAGCGGCTGGTGGGGGCTCTTGGTCTGCCGATGGTGATCAAGCCGTCCAAGACCGGTTCGGCTATCGGCGTCCGCATAGTCCGAGACAAGGCCGATATCGAATCAGCTGTGCGTGATGCCGTCAAGTTTGGAGAGGCTATCGCCGAAGAGTTTATCGCGGGGACGGAAATAACGACCGGCGTGCTCGGGACAGAACAGCCCCGTGCCCTGCCGACCATTGAGATCGTCTCGGACGGCGAGTTCTATGATTTCGAGGCCAAATACACCCCCGGCAAGAGCGAACATATCATTCCGCCTCGCGTCTCGCCGGAAGTCGTCAAAAAGGCCGAAGCGTTCGCGATAGCGGCCCATGTGGGCTTGGGGTGTTCTTGTTTTTCAAGAGTAGACTTCATCGTCGACGAAGAGGATGATCTTCCATACATTCTGGAGATAAACACGATCCCGGGGATGACACCGACGAGTCTTTTTCCCGAAGCAGCCAAGGCGGCGGGGATAGACTTTGAAGATCTGGTGGAATCTTTGGTGAAGCTGGCGTTGGCCGAACCCGTGCGATAGTGGCGCGGCCCGCCTACTCCTTTGCGGGTACCGCCGCTGAGCGATGACGGAAGAACTCGATCACTCCCGGCAGCACCGAGATGGCGATGATCGCCAGAATGACAAGTTCGAAATTGTCTTTCACGATCGGGATGTTGCCGAAGAAGTAGCCGGCAAAAGTGAACATGGCCACCCAGATGATGCCGCCGACGATATTGAAGCTCAGAAATCGCGAATAGGTCATGCTGCCGACACCGGCTACGAACGGGGCGAAGGTTCTAATGATAGGCATGAACCGGGCCAGGATTATCGTCTTGCCCCCGTGCTTTTCGTAGCAGGCGTGGGTCCGCCCCAAGTGCTCCTTTTTTAAGAAGCGTATTCTTTCTTGTTCGAATATTCGCGGGCCGACATAATGTCCGATCTGGTAGTTGACGGTGTCTCCAAGGATGGCGGCGGCCGCCAGCAGAAAGAAGAGGAACCCGACCTCAAGCGAGCCCCCGGCCGCCAAGACGCCGGCCGCGAAAAGCAGGGAGTCTCCCGGAAGAAATGGTGGCACCACCAGGCCGGTTTCCAGGAAGATAATGAGAAACAGGATGAGATACGTCCAGGCGCCATAGTCTTGGATGATCTCGGTCAGGTACTCGTCCAGGTGCAAGAAAAGGTCGACTATCTCCATAAACGGGTCCGTTCCTCCTTCTTGGCGCGTTCGGGCCTCGGTCGTCTAGCGCCCAAGATTATACACGTTGAGCGTACCGGAACGAACACCATGATCAGCCACGGCGTTTGATCAACTTTTCAACCTCGACGGCGAAAAAGACGATTGTCGAGAGAGCGAGAACCGTTGCCAGCTCGGCCATGGTCAGGGCCTGTGTATGGAATAACGTTTGGAGCGCTGGAGTGTAGATGATGGCCAGTTGCAGCCCCAGAGTCAGCATGACCGAGCCGAACAAAAAACGATTGGTGAATAGGCCCTGGGAAAAGAGCGAGTCGGTTTCGGAGCGGACAGCTAATGCATGTCCCATCTGCGATAAGGCGAGAACACTGAAGATCATCGTCTGCCAGGCGCCGTTGTGCCCGAGCGACCAGGCTTGTGAAAAGAGCGAGACGGCGGCCATCAAGATCCCGACCCAGATAAGATGTTGCCAGAGTCCGCGGGCGAAAACGCCTTCGCGCGGGTCACGCGGGGAGCGGTCCATCAGCCGGGACTCAGGGCCCTCGGTCGCCAGCGCTAGGCCCGGGAGCCCGTCTGTGACCAGGTTTATCCACAGGATGTGAATGGGCAGCAAAGGGATCGGCAGACCGACGAACGGGGCCAGCAGCATCACCAGGATCTCGGCGGTGTTGGAGGTCAGGGTGTACTTGATGAAGCGTCGGATATTATCGTAGATGCGCCGGCCTCCGGCGACCGCCTGGACGATGGTCGCGAAATTGTCATCAAGCAAGACGAGGTCTGAAGCCTCTTTAGCCACGTCAGTCCCGGTCACACCCATAGCGACTCCGATGTCCGCCGATTTGAGAGCCGGTGCATCGTTGACGCCGTCGCCTGTCATGGCCACTATCTCACCGTTGGCCTGCAGCGCTTTTACTATCTTGATCTTATGCTCGGGGGCCACCCGGGCGTAGACGCGTGTTTCCCGAACGAGTTGCCGGAGTTGGTCGCCGTCGAGCCGCTCGAGTTGCGCGCCGGGCACGACCGGATGCCCTTTCTCGACGATCTCTAAGGTCTGCGCGATGCGTAGAGCGGTCGCCGGGTGGTCGCCGGTTATCATCACGGGCGTGATTCCCGCGTG
>JAUWIO010000045.1 GCA_030605305.1 Actinomycetes bacterium | reverse complement strand
GCCGCGTTTACAGGCTGTGGGTCGTCGATGACTTTGTCGGGGACGGTGTGCTCCTAAAAACCTTCAAGGTAGACGCGCGCGGTAATGCCGAGTTTTTTGCCGCCGCCCGGCTACGCGATGTCTGGGAGTTCCGCCGGCTCGTCGTGACCCTGGAGACTCGCCGCCATCGTGAACGCCAGGATTCCTTCACCCATGGTCCGGCTGTATTAGAAGGGGTACAACCGCTGGAAGGGGACTAAACTTTTGCCCTCTGATACCGATAAGACTATAGAGCTAGATAAGGGGGAGAAATGATCGGATACAAACTGGATCGACGAGACGAAGCCGTAACGGTCGAGGAATTCGAGCGGAGCCGTCAGGTTATGAGAGCGGTCGGGGTGGTCTGGGCATCATTGCTTGTTGTTGGGATCATGATGGCGAGTGCTCTCGAGTGGTATTACTTTGCTATCATGCTGGGTATCTTCGCGCTTCTGATGCCGTCGCCCGGAGAGATATTTCAATCCTATGACCATTACAAGAAAACGTGGCTCCGTCATGATCATGGCGGAGCAATGCGAGGCGAGCGAGCATCTAAGCTCCACGGTTAAGGATAGGCTTTGACGTCAACCACCGGTCGTGCCGGTGGTTTCGCTTGTCTGGAGGTCTGACTCCGGCTCTGGTTCGGGTTCGGGTTCGGGGGGAGGGGGTGCCGGACCAACCATTATCAGTTCTTGACGCGGCAAGTAGCGGCTCGTCGTTTCCTCATCTATCAGCGTTTTACCGCTCTTAGTGACCTTTCGCGTCACTGTGATCGTGCGACCAGAGACTCCGGCCTGCTTCCTGACTCTGGCGCCGGGCGGCAACGCCGTATCAGTCTCGACCTTGGTCGCGAATCCCGTATAGTTATAAATCGACGGGGCGCTAAATGTGACCTTGCGGCCGGTTTTCGGGCCATAGACCCAGAAGACGACATCAGCGTCTCGAACTTCTCCGCGGAGCAAGAGGTGGCCGCCGGTATCGTTTCGGAACTTCAAGTCGATGACTCCGTCGACGACCGTCGCATCCCGCCCGTCCGGATAACTGCCGATATAGTTGGAGTGCAGCGAACGTTCCACTACCGGGAGGCCGGTCTCCATGGCCGCATTGTAGAGTGTCGTCGCTACCTGGCAGATGCCCCCTCCGATACCCGGCACGAGATTTCCGCCGGAGATGACAGGGGCGTTCATGAAACCATTACCACTGGTGCGAGAGCCGACTACCTCGTTAAATGAGAAAACCGCCCCCGGTTCGACATAGTAGTCGTTGATCTTACCGGTAGCCAAAGCGATATTGTGGCGGCGATTGTTCCTGACGGTACTGAGTTTTGTGGTGAATTCCGACAACCGCGCCTCGATTTTCAGGGCCTTGATGCGCTCAGTCGTCTTCGCCGGGTCCCATTCTTTGACCGCTATTTCCGTGTGGTCTTCATTCATGAGCAGGGATGACCGGATCTCTTTAATGGTCTTTTCGACCTTCGTCTTCCGGCCCGTCTGACCTTTCTCGATGCGCACATTCTCGCCGTTGACAAGGAGGACGGCATCGACTGCCGGTCGGTCGATGGCCAGTGCGGCTTGCTCGACAACCGGGCGCGACTTTGCGGTCTTCATCGACCAGGATATCGGCAGGGTTGTCCCCTCGGACCAGGTGCTATACCTAGTTCCAAGATTTTGGAAGAACCCCTGGTCGCGACCGACCAGGAAAGCCGTATCAACGCTCTTCGCGGCCCGAAGTTTTGGTTCCAGGTCCGCGAAGTCGATCTCCCAGTTATCCTCGGCGTAATTCAACTTAAAGACGTCGGGGCGAGTGATCCTCTGGCGCAGGCGTGTTTCGGCTGCTCCCTGAGTCAACCCGCCGACATCGATATCGGCCACTTTCACTCCGGGATAGATCTTGTTCCGGTAGATGGCGGCATGACTGAATATTGCGCCGAGCGGAAAAACGAGGGCGGTTACAGCTAAAACTAAGAGACTTCTAATTAACCATTTCTTCATAGTTCGAGGTTGACTCATTCTAGACCACTCTTACGGGTAAATAAAGCCCACCGGACGAACAATGCTTAAAGAAAAATTAAAGGAAATAGAAAAAACCGAATCTCAGGCGGCGGACATTGTCACTGAAGCGCAAGCGCGCGCTGAGCAAATCACCCGCGCCGCCGCAAAAGACGGTGCGGCCCTTGAAGAGCGCACTGAGCTTCGCGCGGTAGAGACGATCTCGTCCATACTCGACGAGGCCAAACCGGCGTTGTTGGCGCGTCTGAGTCAGATTGAAGAGTCAGCCGCCCACCAGGAGGTCGCGCTCCGTTCGAAAGCGGAACCCAGGGTCCGAGAAGCCGCGCGGGCGCTTGTGGAATCACTATCTAAGACAGGCACGGACTGACATGGCTGTAGCTCCAATGAAGAAGGTGGTGCTTGTCGGTCATCGGAGCCTACAGGCCGGCGTGACGGCTAAGCTGCAGGAGTCGGGCGTCCTTGAGATCATCGATCTTTCCGGCGAAAAAGAGGCGCCTGACGACCGACGTGAGCTGGCTCTGCGTCGCTCGGAGCAACTTCGTCAAGAGGTTTCGAAAGTCGTTTTTGTCCGCAGCTTTCTGGCTCGCTTCACCCCGCCCCCGACCGGGGTATTGCCGGGGCTGCTTCCGGCCCGCCGGGTCATGGACCGCGCCCGTTTTATACAGATCGGGCAGCAACGTGATTTTGAAAGCATATACCAGCGCGCGGGCGAGTTGGATAAAGAGATAAGTGATTGTGATACGGGTATCGCCGAGCGGACCGCGCAAATCGATCAAGTGCGCCCTTGGTGCGATCTCGATGTCCCGTTTGGACAGATCGTTAGCTCCGAGCAGGTCGGGATGGTCCTTGCCTTCATTGATGAGAGGGAAGCGCGGAGGGTATTGGCCTCGCTTAGAGAGGCTTGTTCGCGGGCTGATGTCACAATCGTCGGCACCGGAGAACGGACCGCCCTGGTCGTGATCTATCCGGCGCGCCACCGTCGCGATATCGTTAGCTGGATGGAGGAGGGCGGAGTCGAAGAATGGCGCCCCCCGGCTCCTGGCCTGCCGGCAGCGGAGCTCGAGCGACTCGAGCAGGAGAAGACGCGACTCTCGCGTCAACGCGACGAGTTTGTGGCCGCGGTCTTGTCCCTTGAGCGCTATTCATCTGATTTGAAAGTCTTGGAGGACTGGCTCGGCGGGCAGCTGAGGCGCCACGAAGTCGAGGCACAATTCGCCGGGACTCCGGCTGCCTTCGCTCTTAGCGGCTGGGTTGAAACCGCCAAGATATCGGAGCTGCAAGCAGCACTCGCGCCGTTCCAGGAGAAACTTGATATTTCTATCAGCGACCCGGGGCCGCGCGAGGTGGCGCCCACGGTCTTGAAAAATCCCCGCTGGGCGAAGCCCTTTGAGGTCTTGACCGAGCTGTATGGGGTGCCGAACTACCATGAGCTGGATCCGACACCGCTGATGGGCCTCTTCTTTCTTCTCTTTTTCGGTATCTCGCTTGGCGATGCCGGTTACGGCATCGTCTTGGCCGTGTTTTGTCTGTGGTTAAAAGCACGCCTGGTCTTAACGAATGTTGGAGAGCGCTGGTTCGAGCTCTTCGCTATGGGGGGTTTTTCGGCAGTGCTCATCGGCATATCTACCGGCAGCTATTTCGGGTTACCCAAGGAGATCCTGCCCGCCCCGATGCAAAGCTTGATAATCCTGGAACCCTTGAGTCAAGCGCTCATATTTCTTCTACTCACTCTGGCTATAGGGGCGGTCCATGTTTTGCTGGGGATGGCCCTGGAGTTCAAAGACAATCTCCGCCGTCATCGCCTCCAACGGGCCTTCGCCAACGACCTGCCGCGTTTCGTCGTCGGGCTGGCGGCGACGATGACTGCTGTAGGCTGGACTATGCTCGTGGTCCTGGGCGTCGCCTCACCGGTATTCTCATGGATGCAGAATTTCGGTCTTTCACTGCTAGGGGTAAGCGCTCTCGCTTATATGTTTCTAAGTGGTGGCTCCTTGTCTCGACTGATCGAGGCAGCCGGTATCGCTTTTCGGCCCGGCTCTCGCCGGGAGCGGGTCGAGTCCGCCGCGGCCGTCGCGGCGGCGGTATTGATAGGGGGAGCCATAGTCATCGCTTTCCCGAACCGCTGGCTTGTCATACTGGTTGTCCTCAGCGCCGCTCTGGTATTTAGCCGCCACTTCCGTTTTGCATTCGCCGGGGCCGGGGCCGGACTATATAACCTGTACGGGATGACCCGTTTCCTCAATGACGTCTTATCGTATAGCCGTTTGATGGCCCTGGGTCTCTCTACTTTCCTGATCGGTTTCGTCATCAATATCCTGGCCGGGCTCGTCGCCGGGATCTCGCTTTGGGGCCTGCCGGTCGGCATTCTCTTGGCCTTGGCTATCGCCATCCCGCTGCACGTGGCCAACCTGGCGATCAATCTCCTAAGCGCTTTTGTTCACCCGCTCCGCCTGCAATTTGTCGAGTTCTTCAGCCAGTTCTATGAAGGCGGCGGCGGTGCTTTTACTCCGTTTCGGTTCGAGACGGAGCACCTGGTCCTCAAGGAGGAGTGAGTTTGGATAATTTTCTCAGTTTTGGCGGCGCCCACTGGGCACTTTTCGGGGCCGGCCTGGCGTTTATCGGGGGCGCCATCGGCCCGATCATCGGGATCACTTATGCGGCTTCGGCCGGAACAGGTATCCTCGCCGAGGATCCAGGCAAATTCGGCCGCATCCTGCCGATAGTGGCCATGCCGGGGACTCAGGGCATGTACGGTTTTATCACTGCCATCCTCGTTTGGTTTCTTTTCCTGCGCGAACCGCAGGAACTGCGTGAGGCGACCATTGGTTTTCAGATATTTCTCGCGTGCATACCGGTAGCCGTGGCCTGTCTCTTTTCGGGGGTCTATCAGGGGCGGGCGAGTGTCGGTTCCGCCGCTTTGGTGGCCCGGCGCTCCGAAGAAGGCGGGCGGGCTCTTATATTTCCGGGACTGGTCGAGACCTACGCTGTCCTTTCGCTGATCATCACGATCCTTATCCTTCTCGATATCGGCGGGCTGATCTGACGATGACTATCGACGCTATCAAAGAGACGATCCTGGCCGAGGCCCGCGAGCGCGGACGGATCCTGGTAGCCAATGCCGAGCGGGCGGCTCTGCGCCAAGGGCATGAAGCCGAGGGGCTGTCCGGCGATCGCCTCGAAGAGGCCCGTGACCTCGGTCAGGCGAAGGCAGCGGCCGAACAAGAGCGCTCCGTCTCGGTGGCGGAACTTCAGGGCCGCGACAGGTTGCTGGCAGCCAAACGCGAGTATCTCGCCGAGGCTCTCGAGGCTGCCAGGACCATCGTGGACGAATGGAGCGAGGATGAATACGTGGCCGCTTTGGTCACTCTCATTACCAAGAAGGCCCCTGACGGGTCAAGGATAGTCTTCGATACGGATCTTCCCGATGGTATCCGTGAGCGAGTAATATCGCAGGTCAATAAACGTTTACTGGCTCAAGGATCATCTGTCGACCTGGCGGATACCAGCCGGCCGATAGGGAGAGGCTTTATCGCGTTGCGAGACCATATCGAGGAAGACTGGTCATTCGCGCGGCGCCTCGAAGCGCTGGCCGACGAAGACGAGACCGAGCTTTCCAGTATGTTATTCAGGGACGATTGATGGCGCTCGGATTGCGAGCCGACGAGCTGGTCTATGGGTTCGCGCTTGGGAGGGTCCGGGTCCGTGAGGGCTTATTGGTCGATCGGGTCCGGATCGGACGTCTGGCCGAATGTGAATCACTCGTGGCGATGCACTCGGTCCTGGCGGAGACGGTCTATGGCCCGCTGTTGGCCGGCGCCCAGACACTCGAGGATGTGGAGACAGCGTTTTCCGGGCGCCTTGAAGAAGCGTACGAGGTGAGCGAGGCCGGCGAGACCCCGCCTCAATTGAGTGGATACTTTCGGGCGCGACACGATTACGAAAACCTGCGGGCCGCAGTCAAAAGTGGATTCGGGCGTGAGCTCAAAGCCCCCTTCTCGCAACTAGGGCGGGTTCCGGCTCAGCAATTCTCGGCCTATGCCCGAACGCGCACCTTTGCCGATCTACCACCGGTCTTGGAAGAGGCCGCCCGGGCCGCGGTCCGGGCCTATGAGAGGACCGGGGAACCGGCGGCGATCGACCGGGAGCTCGATCGAGCCTACTTTGATGAGACGTTGGCGTTGGCGGCCTCGCTCCGCGCTTTTTGGGGCGAGCGGGCCGCCCGCATCAGAGTGGATATCGTCAATGGTTCGGTGATCTCACGAGCGTTGGCTCTCGGACGAAAGAGTTCCGAGTGGCAAGAAGATCTGCTGAGAGGCGGATACATCTCGCCGATTGAGTGGCTCAGATGGGCCCGGCGGGAGTCGGACACCGCCGAAGTGGCCGCCCCGCTGGCGGAGCTGCTGCATGATCGACCGGCGCCGATGGAATACCGGCAGCGCACTCTGAGGTATTGGGGGCGCCTTCTGGATGAAACCAAACTCATCGCCTGGGGTCCGCCCCCCCAATTGCGCTATATATCCCGCGTCCCGCGCGAGGTGAGGATTTTAAGG
>JAUWIO010000036.1 GCA_030605305.1 Actinomycetes bacterium | reverse complement strand
GGCGCGGGCTCTCGGTATCGATGCGCGGCTCTTCGGCCCCACACACCTAAGCAAGATCCATCAGGTCCTGGCTGAAGACGGCCGCGGCGGCGATTGTGACTTACTGGAGCTGCAAGGTTACTCGAATATTCGGAACTTATGCCTCTTTGCCGCTCACATCTTCGGCTCAGAAACGGCCGTGCTCCTCGACGATGACGCGGTCTTCGAAGACGCGGACTTCATGACCAAGGCCCGGGAATTCGTCGGCGGCGAACATCAAGGCAAATCTGTTTCGGGAGTAGCCGGCTACTATCTCCAGGCTGACGGGAGCTACATCGTGACCAAGGCCCACCATGCTTGGATGGACCACTGGGACCCGCATCGACAGATGAATCTCGCTTTCGAGCAGACCATCGGCACCGAGCCGCGGCTCAAGGAGACGAACTTCGTCTTTGGCGGCAATATGGTCGTCGATCGGAGTCTCTTCACCAAAGTGCCATTCGATCCGCTCGTTACCCGCGGCGAGGATATAGATTTTTTAATGAATGCCCGCATGTTCGGGTTCGACTTCTTTCTCGACAATCAACTTTCCATCAAGCACTTGGCTCCGGCCAAAACGCACCCGGTCTGGCGACAGATGCGCGAAGATATCCACCGCTTTCTCTATGAGCGGGCCAAGCTCGACAGCCAGGTGGCGGTGGAGGGTATGTCCCACCTGAATCCGGCTGATCTCGCGCCGTATCCGGGCACCTTTCTTCAGGGAGAGCTCGAGACCAAGATGGCTGCTGCCTCGCGGCTGCTGGCCGACGAGTATCGGGCCGAAGGCGACGAGGTCGGCGCCAGGGAATCTGCGGCGAATGCCCAGATCGCTTTGGCCGATGTCGTGAAAGTCGATCCGTTTGTCCACCTGTGCGAGCTCCAAGAGCGCTGGAGTGCGATGATGGACTACACCGGCGACCCCACCGTCCGTTCGCGCCTGCGCGATATTCTGGTTTAGGCTCGCCCCGACTGTTAGAGTCTGCTTATTTTTGGGTATAAGGCGACCAAGTGGTTATTCGCCTTGAAGCCGGGCCTATGACTGCATTCTTTTTTTCTGTCTATAAGTTGGCAAGCGGGCTATTGTAATATGTTAAAGTATCTAGTTATGTGAAAGGTTTCACACTCTGCAACAAAGAGAGCTTG
Source organism: Actinomycetes bacterium (assembly GCA_030605305.1). Taxonomy (GTDB): domain Bacteria; phylum Actinomycetota; class Aquicultoria; order CAJVYJ01; family JAUVQD01; genus DAOUYN01. The sequence goes on along the minus strand of JAUWIO010000036.1, from coordinate 5,786 downwards.
ATCTGATGAACATCAAGATGGCTTCACGGCTCAGAAATATCATCGTATTTTGGGGCTTTGGCGCCTCGGGGATGGCCGGCTTGATCTATGAGATCGTCTGGTCGAGAGCGCTCACAAACACCATCGGCGGTACGGTCTATTCGCTGAGCATACTGTTGGCCTCTTTCATGGCCGGGTTAGCTATCGGCGGTCATTATGGCGGCATCTACGTAAGCACCCGCAAAGAGCCGATCCGCGTTTTTGCGGCTCTTCAGTTGGGGATCGGACTATTCGGTATCTTCACGTTCTTCACGATCAATAACTTGGGCCCGATCTACGCCAGTCTTTACTATAATCTGGGCTCATCTTTCTCGGTCTTCAAGACAGTGCAGATGGCTTTGGTTTTCCTGCTCATGCTGGTCCCGACGTCATTGATGGGGGCTAGCTTCCCGGTAGTCGTCAAAGCCTGGGCGCAAGTCGAAAAAAAGGCCGTTTTGACGGCCGGCGATGTTTATTCGGTCAACACCTGGGGGGCAGTCGGCGGCTCTTTGGCGGCCGGCTTCATTCTGGTCCCGCTCATCGGTTTGCAAGGAGCCAATCTTTTTGCCGTTTCGATAAATATGGTCCTCGCGTGCTGGTCATTCGTTTTCGTCGGGCGGGCCCGCTCGGCGATAGGAACCGCCGCCTTTTTCTTGGCCATCTTGGTTTTCTCCACCATCTCCGGTCCGAACGCGGGGTTGGCTTTCGGCTATGGATTCGCCGACCATTACGGATCGTACTCTCAATTCTTAGAGCGGATCGCGAACTTTGAAACCTTATTTGACCAGGAAAGTGTTTACGGACGTGTTCAGGGCTTCCTGGGTCCGCCCGGCGCCGATGGTGAGCGCGAGCGGCTGCTCGCGAATGGCGGACGGCTTGAAGGGTCGAGCCATTCAGACGCGACGACCCAGAAATTGCTGGCCCTATTGCCGCTGGCCGCGCACGACAATCCCAGCTCAGTGATGAACATCGGTTTGGGAACCGGGATGACGCTGGCCACTTTGATTAGCGATCCCCGGGTGAAGAAAATTGAGAACGTCGAGATCAACCCCACCATCTACAGGGCAGTTGAGGAGCATTTCTACCCTGGCCTATTCAACAGCCAACGGGCGACTGCGGTAATTGACGATGCTCGTCATCATCTGCAGCTTTGCGATCCCGGGCACGACGTGATCATTTCGGAACCATCGTATCCGACCTCTAAAGCCGTCTCGCATCTCTTTACCAAAGACTATTATGAGATCGTCCGTGACAAGCTGGCGGAAGACGGTGTTTTTGCCCAATGGTTGCCACGCTATTTGTTGCAGGATGATGAGTTATACTCAGCCGTCAAAACCTTGGCCGTCGTCTTCCCAAATACCTATGCTTGGGGGACGAGTAGCGAAGATATCATCTTAGTCGGGCTAAAGTCCGACCGCCAGCTCGACGTGGGGGCGATCAAGGAGAAGATCGAGGCCTCGGGCGAGACCGACGTCAAGGGGTGGAAGCTTTTGGCCGGTCCGGTCGACCTGGCGGAGATCATCGCCGACTCGTCTATCCCGATCAGCATCGATAATCTCCCGCATATAGAATTCGCCGCCGCCCGAAATCGCATTACGGGCACGAGGAAGTCCAGCTTCTGAATCGGGCGCAAGGTTGGCCGCGGGGCGCCTTGATGATGCTGCTATCACTTAAACGAACATCATTCATTCTGTCCTTAGCGGTTCTCATCGTCACCCTCGCCTTCACGCCCGCCCGGGCGGCCATTAATGAGATTGTCTGGAATAAGTTCTCCGCTGAGCAGAGCCTCGAATGGCCCATCGCCGTGGATGAGAACGGCAATGTCATTGTCGCACGGTCTCCGTTCGCCGGTCCTCCTGTCATCGCCAAGCTGCGCGGAGGAGGCCGGGTGCTTTGGACGCACCAGATCGCTGTGATCGGAGCCGAGTCGGCCGTCAGTGACGTGGAGGTTGACTCAGATGGCTTTATCTATGTGGTCGGTCAAACATTCTCAGAGCCGGCCCCTAAGGCTTTCATCAGCAAATACGGCCCAAGAGGCGGCCATCATTGGACGAAGATAATCGAGAGGGCCAGCATAAGGAAAGTTGATGTCGGCCCCGGGGGAAGCATCTACGTTATCGGCACTGCAATTGGCAGGCTGCCTAATATGCCGCCCGCGCGCAATCGGTCCAATCCCTTCATCCGCAAGTATAATCCGGCCGGCAAGATCTATTGGACCCGGCTCATCAGCCTCAGCGATTTTTCCGACCCTACCGAAGGCCATGACGTTGGTGTCGGCCCCGGCGGCGGTGTTTACGTTGTCGGGACTGATAATGTGGGCACGGGGGGTCATTTAGATACGGGGTTTATTCATAATGGAGGCCTGTTTCTGAGAAAGTATAGTCCGCGCGGAGGCATCTATTGGACAGAGCAAGTTAGGCGAAACGAGCCGTACTCGTCTTTCGGTGCCAACGCCGTTGTTGATAGACGTGGCGAGGTGACGATCGTGGCGGCAACGGGTAACGGCAGTCGTAGCGGCAGTGAGGCGGTCGCCATCAAGTATACGCACAAGGGTAAGCGGGTGTGGACGAGAGTGCTGCCCGGGGTCTCCGCCACATCTTTGGCGGTCGATAGCGACAGGAACATATATATCGTCGGACGGCGGAATGCGAGCGGAAAAGTCTTTTCCCGCAAGTATCAGGCGAACGGCAATCACCTATGGACTCGTGACATCGTCCACACCGGCGGGCCTACTGGCGCCGCCGTTGATTCGGCAAACAACCTCTATGTGACCGGTTTTGCGTTCAGGGAGGACTCCGCCCAAACGTTCCTCGTCAAGTTTCGCCGCTGACTCGGGGGCAGCGTATTTTCAAAACTTTCTAGTTATGTCCGATAAACTATCTATAAATTTACTAGGACTAAGCTTGGGTCTCCCGGGCGAAGAAAACGCGGCCTCGCGGAGGATCTCTTTCTCCTCAAGGAGCAACCGGTTCTCCTGACGAAGGCGGGTAAGCTCGGCCCGTTCATCCGATGTCAGCTTGCCGGACCCACTTTCGAAGACTTGCGAAGTGGACGCCGATCTCTCTTGCCGTTGGTTTGAGTCCTCGATCTCCAAGGCGATGTAGCCTGACTGCCTCTGCACGAAACTCTGGTGTCTATGACATGTTAACTCCCTTTCAGAACCTCTACAGTTCATTTAGGTGTCAACTCCAACTCCACTTGACGTCTTTCATTCCTTTGCTCGCTTGCCATATACTGTTTTCAACTTACGGGTCTCGAGGAAAAAGGGAGTGGTTGGAATGAAAGCTGTACACAGATTGGCGATTAATTGGGCGGCATCTTTTCTATCGGCGGTGATTTTGCTATCAATGGTAGCTACCCCAGCTCTGGCATATGTAGCGGCAAACCAGGTGGTGAGCAGTTCGATTAAGGACGGTTCAATTCTTAATCGGGATATAAAGCAAAATATTATTAGTTCATCAAGAATCATGAACTACACAATTCGAAAGCAAGACATACACAGCGGTTCAATTAATACATACAAGATTCTCGATGGCTCAATACTAGGCAGAGATATTGCCGCTGGAGTAATTACCAATAGTAAGCTTGCTGCAAATGCTGTTACTTCAGATAGGATTCAAGACAACTCAATACTAAATCGAGATATTGCGCCAGACGTAATAAGTTCATCAAGAGTTCGAGACAATACTTTACTGAACCGAGACATCAAAGCAGACGTGATAACTTCATCTCGGATTCGAAATGGGACAATTAGTGATGCTGATATTTCGCCGAGTGCTGCTATCTCGGACTTAAAACTTAGTTGGACTACCAAAACGGTCACGCGCGTCATACAGGCCGCCGATTTCCGAGCGGAAAAATCCTCCGATACTTGGGGTTCAGGGACCTCAGACGGTTCAATTTATGCGACAGGAACGTCTGCAGTGTCTTTTCTGGCTCCCGTGAATCTGCCTAATGGAGCTGTAATCAAGAAAGTGACCGCGAATTTCATGGACAGTAGTACATCCGACGCCACTTTTACACTAAAACGTACCACCTATATTTCCGATAGCCATGCGAATATGGCCAGCATATCTTCTTCGGGGACTTCAGGGTGGGCGAATTTTGAGCAGACAACAATTGCCGAGGACATAGTTGATAATGCGAGTAAAAGATATTTCGGGCTTCTAACTATCCCCGGTTCGACCAATACGGATCTGAAGCTAGGTGCGGTCATGATTACTTACAAAATCTCCGCCCCCTAAAGTTCCAACTCTTTTTTGATTCTAAGGGCGGTCCCTTTGGGGGCCGTCTTTCGTACTTCCAAGATAAAAGGCCTAGAACCAATATCCCGATTCTAGGCCTCTGAACTGGTGGGCACTGCGGGATTTGAACCCACGACCTCTTCCGTGTCAAGGAAGCGCTCTCCCCCTGAGCCAAGCGCCCGTATCTAAGCTATGTTACCACGCGCAATAGCGCGGTCAGCTCCGAGGCGACGAGCGGACTTGAACCGCTGTACGAGGTTTTGCAGACCCCTGCCTAACCACTCGGCCACGTCGCCAATGCTGCGATCAAAAAGCATACTGCCTTTCGACGCATTCTGCTTTGGCGGCCAAAACCGCCTGACAGAAAATGACCAAGACAAAGCCAGGCCTTCTCTTGGTCGACGAGCGGATGACGAGATTCGAACTCGCGACCCTCACCTTGGCAAGGTGATGCTCTACCACTGAGCCACATCCGCGTACCGGCAGATTTTATCACTGCCGTAAATGTTTGACAATCGCACCCGCCTTAAACGGCCCTCTCGAAACAGGTGGTCAATTAGCGGTATAATTCTTCCCCAGGGGCCTGTGTGTCAGTTAGGGAGCAGGCGAAGGAGCGCAATTGGACAGTTCACAACTTAGACCGGCTCACGAGTCTTCGCGCAGCGCGCGACGGCAAGATCGTCAGCAGCAGAAGAAGCGCAAGAAGACCGTTTGGATAGTCTTGGGAGCCGTCCTGGTAACCATCTTGCTGGGGGCTGGGGCCGGGGCTTTTTGGCTTCGCGGGATCCAAAACAAGATGACGGGCGACCCGGTAGCACAAGAGCAGGTCGAGAAAGTCGTGAAGGAACAGGTCGGTAATATCGTCACGGTACTCCTCGTCGGGACCGACCAAAGGGCCGGCTGGGATAGTGCCCGGGCCGATTCGATAGTTTTCGTCCGGGCTGATCAGGCGGCCGGAAAAGCCTACATGATATCGATTCCTCGCGACACCCGCGTCGAGATACCGGGACATGGTTTGGACAAGATCAACCACGCTTGGGCTTTTGGCGAGGCGCCGCTGATGATCGAGACGGTCTCGGACTACATGGGCCTGCCGATCAACTATGTTTTCCAGGTCGATTTTGGCAACTTCGAACAGGCTGTCGACGCGCTGGGCGGGGTCGAGTTCGGCACGGAAACCGGCTGGACCGATGGAGAGCTGGGCGTGACGGTTCGCTCCGGGGTCCATTTGCGTCAAGGCACCGAAGCGTTGGCCATTATCCGCAATCGCAGTTGGGGAGGGCGCTCCGGCAGCGAGTTCGTCAGGGTCGGTGTGCAACAGGAGTTTATTAAGGCGATAATACCGAGGTTAAGGTAGTCAAATATCCCGGGGTCCCAGTTCTTCTCCGCTAACCATCGCTTGGATGTATTTCCGGCCAACACGATCGAGGTTTCAGTGGCCATGCTGCCCTGCCATCTGCTGAAAGGGGTTGAGTAATAACCTTTGTAAGGTATGAAAGCTTTTGTCAACATGTTGATGCTCCT
>JAUWIO010000069.1 GCA_030605305.1 Actinomycetes bacterium | reverse complement strand
GAAAGCGCTCGGCGACTTCCAGTCTTTTGTCAGGGGGGAGGTTGTTCTCGATCAGATCGATCAGGACGACATTCTCTTTACGCATGTGCTCAATAGAGAGATCGGCGAATTCATCCGCCAGGACCGCGATCTCGCTGGCGCTCGTCATCTCCCCGGCGGCATAAACCCCGATCGCTGTCCGTAATTGATCGAGCAGACCCCGGAGGCGGACATGTTCGCTAAGTAGCAATGAGAGCGGCTCGATCGAGACGCCCTGTAACTGCCTGGCCAGCGCGGGAAAGAGCACGGCCTCTTCCTTGCGATGGTGGAACTCTTCAGTGAAGCCGCGGATGAACTCGAGTTCATGGTCGAGCAGCACTGTCGGCAGCTCCCGATCTTCTCTGGCTGAAGAGGCGATGGCCCGCAACGAAGATAGCGCTTTCCCGATGGCCCTGTGCTCGCTTTTTATTTGGTCAGAAGGTTTCATGGCTAGTATATGCCCAAAGTCAGCGAAGTTATCTGCGGCTATTTCGCAGTGTCAGCGGGCCGATTCGGCCCGGCCGATCTCATGAGCTTTGGTGATGGCCAGCTTGGTCAGCGACGGTCCGATCATCTGATAGAAGAAGGTCGTACCGGTGATCACGTTGACGGTGAGGAGCGCCAGCTCGGCACCGGCGGGTCCGAGGGTCCCAAACGTGTTGGAAGTCTCTATAGCCAGCCCGATAGCCACACCGGCCTGTGAGAGGAGGCCAAGGCCCAGATACTTACGGACAACGTCGGGGGCCTGCGTCGCTTTAGCGCCAACCCACGCGCCCACACTTTTCCCCAGCGTACGAAAGACGATGTATGCCAACCCTATCAGCCCCAATTTTGCCAGGAGAGAGACCTGCAGCATGGCCCCGACGAGCAGGAAAAAGAAGAGATAGAGCGGCGGAGAAAGGCGGGTGATGGCGGAGAAAGCATCTCGCCTCTTGCTGACATTGATAACGGTCACACCCATGATCATGTTGGTAAGGATCAGCGAGAGATGAAAGTGTTGGGCTGCCGCGCTACCGAGGAGGATCGCCCCGAGCGTGAAAAGAAGGTAATCAGAATCCGATTTCAGGCGCTTGAGCACTAAAGAGAGAGCTATGCCGAGAAGGATCCCGACCAGCGCCGAGCCGAGTATTTCCAGGGCCGGAGCGACCAGCACAGCGCGGGCTGTCAGATCGGCATTGGTCAAGAGCGCCTTGGCGATCGCCGAGGCAAAGCCGAAGATGATCAAGGCGATACTGTCGTCGATCCCCACGACCGCGAATAATGTCGTCGTTAGCGGCCCTTTGGACTTGTACTCCCAGAGCACATCCACTGTCGCTGCCGGCGCGGTGGCGGAAGCCAGGGCGCCGAATATCAGAGCTAAAGGCAGGTTGTGCGTGATCAGGAATACTATCCCCAGCACCAGCACGAAAGCGGCCAAGGCTTCCAAGACGGCGATAGCGACAATGCTGGGCCCCAACTCCCTGAGATTGCTGAAGGCGAGCTCGCCGCCGATAGTGAAGCCGATGAAGGCAAGGGCGAGGCTGCTCAGGCCCTGCAGCTCTCCGACCATGTCGAGGGTAATAAAGTCTAGGAAAGAAGAGCCGAAAAGCACCCCGATCAATATGTATCCGACTACCTGGGGAATGCGGAGGCGACGACTGAGTTTAGCGCCGACCGTGCCCGCAAGAATGGCAATGCCGCCGACCAGGAAGAGGTTCAATCTTCGGGATTTTCACTGACGATGGTGGCCGCCAGGTCGGCTCGGCGGACCACCCCGACCAGGCGTTTATCTCTGACGACCGGCATCACTTTCAAGCCGTTCATCAGCATCTTCGAGGTGATATCTTCGATGTCGTCTTCCTCGCCGGCAGTTAAGGGTGGTTCACTCATACAGCTTCTGGCCGTTCGGCCCCGGATGCGGCCGAGCTTACGGACCAGATCGGTCAGCCTAGCGGTGATCATGAGGTCGTCACCTCGAGAGTCTGAATACGGGTAGGCGGTCTCGATGATATCGCGCTCTGAGAGGAAACCTATGACCCGGAAATCGTTATCGACGACCGGCAGCCCACTGGAGCGGTGGTCGGCCATGACCTCGACCGCTTCCTGCAAGTCGGTGTCGGGAGCGATCGAAGTGACATCGCGATACATGACCTCTCTAACCTTCATCTATTTCCTCTTGGTCGACATGGCCGAGACGCAGCTCGATATCGGTCTCGTTTGCCCAGCGCTTCTCTAGGTCGCCGCTGGCGGCCATCTCCATCGCTGCCGCCCATTTGGATGCTTCGCGAAGGCCAAGATCGCGCCGGGTCCCATCGATAAAACCGGCCAGAAAAGCATCGCCGGCAGTGACCGTGTTGACTACAACGTCGGAGGAGACTTTGAGTTCGAAGATGTCATCGGCCGACTGGACTTGGTGGTCGAGTCGGTTGTGGGCGATGATCACGGTCTTAATGCCCATCCCGAGGAGCTTTTCAGAGAGATTCCTTCTCCCGAAAGCCGTATCTTTGTCCTGTCCCAACACTATCTTAACGAAGCGCGTATCGGGCCTGACAATATCCGGAGCGGCTTCAATACCGCGCTCAAAAGGTTCGCCGTAGGCGGTCAGGGCCGTACTCAACCCCTTTTTCTTGGCTCGCTCAATGAGTTCTTTGTATATATCCGGCGGGCATCCCGGCGGGATGGTGCCGCCGATGACGACCATGTCGCAGTTGGATATCGTGCGATCGTACAGGGCGAGAAACCTATCGATCTCTCGCTCGGAAACGATGGGGCCGGGTTCCAAAACCTGCGTGATCTCGCCGTTGTCGTCGACTACGATGAAGTTGCTGCGGGATTGGTTGGCGACATGTTGGAAGCCGATAAAGACGCCTTCGCGCACCAGGGAGGTCTCGATAAACTCGCCCATGAAACCACCGAGCAGGCCGAGCGTCATGACCTCGTGGCCGAGGCGATTGAGCATGAGCGCCACATTGATACCTTTGCCGCCCGGCATCGCCGTCAGCCCAGCCGCCCGATTGACCGAGCCTTGCTTCAGGTCGGACAAGTAGATTATCTTGTCCATCGCTGGATTTAATGTGACCGTTGCTATCATTTATATCTTACCCGCTCAATTGTGACATAAGGGCCTGGTCGACACCATACAGACTTCATCCCCGGTGTCAGGGTCGTTCAGCGTTGTCATCGGGGAGTTGATTCGATATAATTCACGCGGTCTCGATATTCCTCGGTAGCTCAATGGTAGAGCATTCGGCTGTTAACCGAAATGTTGTAAGTTCGAATCTTACCCGGGGAGCGATTTTAACTGCTCAGGGCCAAGAACTTTCTTTGGCACAGGTGTTCAAAACCTACTCGTTATTGTCGAAGTTCGAATCCCCTAAGCTCCACATTGATTCCAAATCAGGGTTTTTCGGCCATGTAGCGAGCATAGCAAAGGATTTTTTCAGCGGTCTAAGTTCATAACCTTGTTCCAAGCTGCTACGAAGTCACTCACGAACTTTTCCTTAGCATCGTCCTGCGCGTAAACCTCGGCCAGGGCGCGCAACTGCGAGTTGGACCCGAATACAAGGTCAACTCGGGTAGCGGTCCACTTGAGTTCGCCCGTATTGCGGTCGTGCCCTTCGAAGATGTCCCTGGCATCGGACGTGGGCTGCCACACTGTGTCCATATCGAGCAGGTTGGTGAAGAAGTCGTTGGTCAGCGTCCCGGGCCGTTTCGTGAGCACGCCATGCTGCGACTGACCTACGTTGGCGCCCAGCACGCGCAGGCCGCCGAGAAGCACGGTCATCTCGGGCGCGCTTAGGGTCAGGAGGTGCGCCTTGTCCACCAGCATTTCCTCGGCCGACAGGGTGAATGCCCTCTTCTTGTAATTGCGGAAACCTTCGGCCTCGGGCTCCAGCACGGCGAACGATTTCACGTCGGTCTGGTCTTGCGAGGCGTCAGTGCGACCCGGGGCGAAGTACACCTCCACCGCGTGATCGGCAGCCTTGGCCGCCGCTTCAACCGCTGCGCAGCCGGCCAGCACGATGAGGTCAGCTATGGAGACTTTCTTGCGGCCCACCTTGGCGCCGTTGAAGTCTCGCTGGATGGATTCGAGCACGCCCAGCACCTTAGTCAGTTGCGCCGGCTGATTGGCTTCCCAGTCCTTTTGCGGCGCCAGGCGGATGCGCGCGCCATTGGCGCCACCACGCTTGTCTGAGCCGCGGAAGGTGGAGGCTGAGGCCCAGGCGGTGGAAACCAACTCCGCCATCGGCAGTCTCGAGGCCAAAACCTTGGCTTTGAGGTCGGCAATGTCCTTCGCGTCGATCAGGGGGTGATCGCCGGCGGGGAGCGGGTCTTGCCAAATCAAGTCTTCGGCTGGGACTTCGGGGCCGAGGTAGCGGACCTTGGGGCCCATGTCGCGGTGGGTCAGTTTGAACCAGGCGCGGGCGAAAGCGTCGGCAAGGGCCTGCGGGTCCTGGTGGAAGCGGCGCGCGATGGGCTCGTAGATCGGGTCGAAGCGCAGCGACAGGTCGGCAGTAGTCATCATGGGCCGGCGCTTCTTCGACGGGTCATGGGCGTCCGGAATCATGTGTTCTGGCTTGACGTCCTTGGCCAGCCACTGATGAGCGCCGGCCGGACTCTTGACCAGCTCCCACTCGTAGCCAAACAGCATGTTGAAGTAGCCCATGTCCCATTTTGTGGGGGTGGGTTTCCATGCGCCTTCGATACCACTGGTGGTGGTGTGCGCGCCCTTACCGGTGCCCAGGCTGTTCTTCCACCCCAAGCCCATTTCTTCCAGAGGGGCGGCCTCGGGCTCGGGACCCATTAGTTCTGGGTCTCCTGCGCCGTGCGCCTTGCCGAAGGTGTGGCCACCGGCGACGAGCGCTACGGTTTCCTCGTCGTTCATGGCCATACGGCCGAAGGTCTCTCGCCCATCGCGGCCGGACGCCCCGGGGTCGGGGTTGCCGTTGGGGCCTTCGGGGTTCACGTAGACGAGGCCCATTTGCACGGCGGCCAGCGGGCTCTCGAGCTCGCGGTCTCCGCTGTAGCGTTTGTCCTCCAGCCATTCGGCTTCGGAACCCCAGTAGATATCTTCCTCGGGCTGCCAGATGTCCTCACGCCCACCGCCGAAACCGAAGGTCTCAAAGCCCATGGACTCCAGCGCCACGTTGCCGGCCAGAACCATCAGGTCGGCCCAGGAGATTTTGCTGCCATATTTCTTCTTGATAGGCCAGAGCAAGCGACGTGCCTTGTCCAGGTTGGCGTTGTCAGGCCAGCTGTTGACCGGCGCAAAACGCTGGTTGCCGGTGCCGCCGCCACCGCGTCCATCAGCGGTGCGGTAGGTGCCGGCGCTGTGCCAGGCCATGCGGATGAACAAGCCGCCGTAGTGACCCCAGTCGGCGGGCCACCAGTCCTGCGAGTCGGTTATCAGCGCGGAAAGGTCCTTCTTCAGGGCGGCCAGATCAAGTGTCTTGAATTCTTCTGCATAGTTGAAGTCGGGACTCATCGGGTTGGAGGCCGGCGCGTGCTGGTGAAGGATGCCCAGGTTCAGCTGGTTGGGCCACCAGTCGCGGTTCGACGGACCTCTGCCGGCAGTGGTTCGACCGGATTTGCCTGTGCCGTTTTCGCTCATTTTCGTCCTCCCTTGAGT
>JAUWIO010000013.1 GCA_030605305.1 Actinomycetes bacterium | reverse complement strand
TGTCGCCTTTGCCAGCGCTTTTGCCGCGACGTCGAGTGGGACCCCCAGGTGATAGGCGGCAGCCAAGGCGGCCGTAGCGTTAGCCACGTTGTGCTCTCCCGGGGCGTTCAATGATACAGACAGGCCCGGCCGGTCGGCGAAGACAACTCTCCAGGTGGGTCGAGCCTGGTCGTCAAGGATGACGTCCTCGATGCGAAAATCCGCCCCAGCGTCGCGACCGAAGGTCGACACTTCGGCTTTTGTCCGTTCGGCCAGGAAGCCCGCCCAAGAGTCGTCGGCGTTGATTATCAACTGTCCCGCCGGCGGTAGGGCCAGGGCCAACTCACTCTTGGCTTCAGCTATGGCTTCCGGTGAGCCTAAGAGTTCAATATGGGAGAGACCGACGTTGGTTATCACGCCGATCTCGGGAGCAGCGTATTCAGTCAGCTTAGCGATCTGTCCGGGCCCGCGCATCGCCATCTCTACGATTATCGCTTCAGTCTCCCGCGTCGCCCGGAGCAGCGTTAACGGCAACCCGATCTCATTGTTATAGTTCCCGGCCGTAGCGACTACCTTCAGCGAGCCATCCAGGGCCGCGCTCAACAGGTCTTTAGTCGATGTCTTCCCGGTGCTCCCGGTGATCGCGACCACGCGGGCCCCTGAACGGCCTCGTACTGTCGAGGAGAGACTGCCCAGGGCATCCAGGGCCTCGTCGACTACTATGACAGCGCGATCCGCCAAAGCCGGATCCCCCTGAACGTGATGGCAAAGAGCGTCGGCGGCGTCGCTCTCGACAAGAGTAGCGGTAGCCCCGGCGGCCAAAGCCTCGGCGGCGAATCTATTGCCGTCAAAGTGCTCGCCGCGCAACGGGACGAACAGGTCACCCGGGCGCGCCGCCCGCGAATCGGTGGCTACACCCAGCACGATCGAATCAAGAGCGCCGGCCGCCAGGCGGCCGCCGCTTACATCGATTATCTCGCGCACGGTCAGCGGCATCATACGCAGAGTTTCCTTAATGCCTTTTCGGCGACGATCCGGTCATCAAAAGGAAGCACCTGGTCCTTGACGAGCTGATAGTTTTCATGCCCCTTACCGGCGATAACAACAACGTCTCCGGTGCGCGCCTGCCCGATCGCATAATCGATGGCTTCCTCACGCTCAACCTTAACCTTAGTGTGTGACTGATCTGTAGCAGTGATCCCGGTCAAGATATCATCGATAATGGCCCGCGGGATCTCGCTGCGCGGATTGTCGGAAGTAACGATGGCAACATCGCTGAGAGAGGCGCCGATCTCTCCCATCAACGACCGCTTTCCTGTGTCTCTGTCCCCGCCGCAACCAAAGACCGCGATCAATCGATGGCCCGATGCCAGGTCGCGGGCGGCCGTCAATACTTTCTCCAGCCCGTCAGGGGTATGGGCGTAGTCGATAAGAACATGGAAGTCTTGATCGCAATTGACGGCCTCAAAGCGGCCCGGCACTTTCTGCAATGCTCCGATGCCGGCGGCGACGTCCGCTGGGCTCAAGCCCAACTCGAGCGCCAGAGCCGCCGCTCCCGTTCCGTTACTGACATTGAAGTCGCCCAGCAGAGGGCTCGTGATCTCCAGAGCCCCGTGCTTTCCCTCTATTTTATAGTTCATGCGGTCATCACGGTAGGCGACTTGAGAAATACGGTAATCGGCCTGGAGGTCCCGACCATAAGAATGCCCGCCGACATCCGCGAGCAGTCGACGGCCGTATTCGTCATCAAGATTGACCACGGTAGGGCCAAAACCAAAAGACGGGTCCGTGAAGAGTCGCGCTTTGGCTTGAAAATAATCTTCGAGATCGGCGTGATAGTCGAGGTGGTCTTGGCTTAAGTTGGTGAATAACCGAGCGGCAAAACTACAGTCGTCTACATGTTCCATGGCCAAAGCATGCGAAGAGACCTCCATTACGGCCACCTCGACCCCGGCACTGACCATGGCGGCCAAGATCTGCTGCAAATCTAGTGACTCCGGGGTCGTCCGTTCGGCTTCAAAGCGCTCCCCGTCTATCCGATACTCGATGCTTCCGATAAGCCCGGTGCGGCGGCCCGCCTCTCTAAAGATGGATTCAAGGAGATAAGCTGTGGTCGTCTTGCCGTTTGTCCCGGTCACACCGAGCAACTGAAGGCGGCGGCTGGGATAGTCAAAGAAACGGCCGGCCATCTCGGCCAGAGCCCGTCGCGAATCACCGACGATGACCTGCGGTACGCTCAGCCCGGGGCACTCTTTTTCCGCCACGACCGCCACTGCCCCTAAGGCCACGGCCTGCTCGATGAAATCGTATCCGTCCACGACGGTACCCGGGACGGCCACAAAGACTGAACCGGGCCGAACATTTCGAGAATCGTAAGCTAAAGCCCGGGCATCAGGGTCACCGCCGACCCAGGCTCCGATCTCCAGCTGAGCTGTTAAGTCTGTGAGTTTCACCAAATCGCTTAAATACCAATAATAGCACCGAAACGCCTGAAAAGCCGCCTTATGGCGTGATTTTCAAGCGCTGTAACGCATACTCCCCGACAGCAGCGAATACCGGCGCAGCGACCACTCCGCCGTAATAAACACCCTGCGGTTCATTGATCGAGACCAGAATTGTGATGCCCGGTTTCTCCACCGGCGTAAATCCGACAAAAGAAGATATGTACTTCCCGGGCGCATAACCTACCCCCGGCTCTACTTTTTTCGCCGTGCCTGTCTTCCCGCCGACCGCAAATCCGGGTATCTGTGCCCGTTTGCCTGTGCCGGTTTCAACAGTCCTTTGAAGTATCTTGGACATAGTGGCCGCCGTTTTTCGGGACAGGACGCGCTTCCCGTTTCCACCCTGTTTGTTTATTGCCCCGGAGGTGGCGCTTGAATCATCTCCCGAACGGATCAAAGTCGGGTTGACCAGTGTCCCGCCGCTGGGTATGACATTGACCGCCCTGATCATCTCCAGGGCCGTGGCCGAGATGCCCTGACCGTAGGATACGGTCGCCAACGTACTCGCCGACCAGTCGTCCGGCATCGGGATCATCCCCCGGGCTTCGGCCGGCAATTCGATCCCCACCGGCGCTGTGAACCCGAAGTCTTCGGCGTAGCCATAGAGACGTTCTTTTCCGAGCGCCTGGGCCAGAGTGATGGCCCCGATGTTGCTGGACTTCTCGACGATCTGAGACAGAGTGAATATCTCCGGGCCCCGGGGGTGGGATTCTCCGATCGTATACCCGCCGATAGCCAGGGTCCCGGGAAGAGTAAAGACTGACTCCGGAACATAAATCCCTTCCTCCAGCGCTGCCGCCGCCGTCACGATCTTCATGGTGGAACCGGGCTCATAAACATCGGTGACGATATGGTTCCGAAAGAGCGTCTCGTCGGCCTGGGAGAACTTATTGAGATCGAAGGTCGGCTCGCACGCCATGGCCAGGACCTCTCCGGAGACACTGTCCATGACGATGACCCAACCGCCGATCGCTTCGGCGTCCTCGACGGCTTTCTTCAGCTCGGCCGGAGCTTTATATTGGATCTTCTTGTCGATAGTCAGAATTAGATCTTCGCCATGGGTCGGCGGATTAGAGATCAGCGGCGTGCCGGGGATCGGTCGCTGCTGCGTATCCCTTTCCATCTCAAGGCTGCCCGCTTTCCCGCGCAGCTTCTTGTCAAAGACCAGCTCAAGGCCGGTCAGAGCATTGTTCTCCATCCCCAAGAAGCCAATAGTATGACTGGCCAGCGTACCCCCCGGGTAAAAGCGCTCGCTTTCCGGATACATATCGATCCCCGGAAGCGCCGCTTCCCGAATCTTCTTGGCTATAGAGCGGCCTGCCTTGCGGCGGAGATACTTGAAGCCCCCGCCCTCGGTAAGCTTGTCGTATATCGGCTCCCAATCCTCATCGAATATCTTGCCGAGCTCTTTGGCGGTGGTCGCCGTATCCTCGACAAAATACGGGGTGGCGAAGATCGTATCCTTCTCGATACTCATCGCCAGGATCTCGCCGTTGCGGTCCAGGATATCCCCCCGATTCGCCGGCACCTCAAGCGATATCGATCTTTGTGTCCTCGCCTTCTCGCTCAGTTGCGCGGCCTCGACGACCTGCAGCTCCACCAGGCGGTAGGATATCCCTAAAAACATTATTAGACATACTAAATAGAGAGCAAGAAGCCGCCTACTCGACTTCCTACTCCCTTTCTTACGTGCTTTCTGGGGAAATCTAATGATATCGCTCACTTAATTCACAAGAAAGCTCAGCTTGGCCACGAGACGGCCAAGCACCGCCGGTCTCGATAACGACGTCGCTCCTCGAGCCAGACCCGCACTGCTAGATGCGGGGTCTAGCGGCTGGGAGGGGACCTCTATAAAAGTGACTCCGTCCGGCTTGACCATATCAAGACGCCCGGCCAATCGTTCGATCCGCCCCGGCGACTTCAGTGATGTCGCCTTGGCATTGAGGATCTGCGCATCTCTTTCTTCTGCTTTTATTTGCGACTTAAGCCGGTCTATGTCGATGCCGTTCTGGGCGATGAGCATGCGCTGGGACATATGCGCGAAGCAAGCAAACGCCACGATGGTCAGCGCAATGAATACTTTATTGAATGTGAAGCGTGGACGGGCGGCAGGCTTGGAGACCGCCTGTCTGGCGGGGAAATCGAGTACGAGCTCTTGAAACTCAGGGAATATTTGTCTTGCCGCCTGCATCAGTCATTTTCTCGGCCACCCTCATCTTGGCGCTTCTAGCCCGGGGGTTGGCTTCGATCTCCTCTTTGTTTGGGACAATCGGTCTATTCGTCACAATCCGCAAGATCGGGGTCCTGTCGCAAACGCATATAGCGATCTGCGGTGGGCAGACGCACCCGGTCGCAGCTTCACGAAAGAAGTGCTTGACCAGACGGTCTTCGAGTGAATGGTAAGAGATCACCACAATGCGGCCACCGGGGCGGAGCCACTTGGGCATTGCCGCCAAGGCACGCTCGATCTCTTCAAGTTCTGCGTTTACTTCGATTCTAAGTGCCTGGAAAACCCTGCGGGCCGGATGGCCTCCCGAGCGTCGAGCGGCAGCGGGAACGGCGTCCTTTATCACCGCCACCAGCCGGCCGGTCGTCGTGAGCGGCTGATCTTTTCTGTTCTTAACGATGAATTCCGCTATCCTCGCGGCCCAGCGCTCTTCGCCGTACTTCTTGATGAGCGAGGCCAGGCGGTCTTGGGGGTACTCATTGACGACCCGCTCGGCGGTCAACCCCTGTTCAAGGTCGAACCGCATGTCAAGCGGGGCGTCGTATTGGTAACTGAAACCCCGGGCCGGGTCATCGAGCTGAAGCGAGGAGAGGCCAAGGTCGAGGAGAAATCCATCGACCAGCCCCACCCTCGCCTCGGTGAGGACCCTATCTACATCGGCAAAACTGCCGTGATAAAGTTCAAAATGCCGGCTGAAGCGCTCCAATCGAACTCGGGCTGCTTCTATTGTTGTATCATCTCGATCGATCCCTACTACATAACCTTCTGGTGCGATGTGTTCTAATATCTTTTCCGAGTGTCCTGCCCCGCCTAAAGTGCAGTCAACTATGGTGTGGCCATTGCTACAATTGAGTTCTCGCAAGACCTCAGCCGGCAAAACGGATTTGTGCGAATATTCCATTGTCAAAGGGCTCTTGCTCTATTTCTTATGGGCCATATTTCTAGCCCTGACTTCTCGGGTCTCTCTGTTCTTCTGGCGCTTTACTTCCCAGTTCTCTTTGGGCCAGATCGTTAGATGCGTGAAGTTTCCGATAATCGAGACATCTCGATCGATCCCGGTTATCTCCCGCATCCGGGCCGGGATCATGATCCGGCCGCCTTTATCCACTGTGACGACTTCGGAGCTGGCGCCGATATCCTCGCGCATGTCGTTCTCGGTTGGATCAAACTCATCCATATTGGCGAAACGCTCGGCGATCTTCTTCTCAAAAGTGTCCCGCGGATAAAGGTTAAGTGAGCCGTCAACGCGCTCCATAATGACCGCGCCATCCTCAAAGGCTTCTTTGAGCTTGGCTGGCAATTTGATTCGGCCCTTTTCATCTATCGAATGCTGAAACTCGCCTAGGAACACTCGTCTTCTCCATTAACAACCGTTCTACGACCCGCAGACTCCCGAGCGCCCCGGCCAAGACCTTTTCGGCATAAGATGCCCTGGTTACAGGATGTGCCGGTTCGTAATAATCCTTTATCGGGAGTCCAAATCTATTGATCATGTTGGCCACTTTATCCCATTTCTTTCCACAATGCAACTCTTTTGTTCCATTTTTCGACATTTTCTTTGATTTCCTTAACTTTTTTCAAATATTTTCCTTTTTTTGCACTCGACCTGGGGGTATCGGGGCCGCCGCTTGAAGAAGTAGATATGGTAAGGTTGGCTTGGGATAACTCAAGGAAGGTCGGGGTGTTTGTGACAATTCAGGATTGGTTGCCGGGGGTGCTGCTCGGTCTAGTCATTGCCGGTGCTCTGGCTTGGTATTTCCAGGCGGCGCAAAACAGCCTGCGGGCCGCCAACGCAGTCTCTAACGAGCGGGAAAGCTCGCTGACGACCCAGCTGTCCGCCGCCACCTCGAAGCAGGCGGTCGTCGAAGAGCAAAGCTCGGCTTTGACGGCCGACAAAGCCGAGCTGCAGGTCAAGGTCTCGAAACTTGAGACCCGCCTTGAGGACGAGCGCAAAGCGGCCCGGGAGAAACTCGCCCTACTGGAAGAAGCCCAGGCTAAACTCTCCGACGCCTTCAAAGCCCTCTCTTCGGACGCGCTTAAGAGTAATAATCAGTCCTTCCTTGAACTAGCTAAAGCGACGTTGGAGAAATTTCAAGAAGGCGCCCGCGGCGACCTGGAGTCCCGGCGCAAGGCGATAGATGAATTGGTCAAGCCTCTCTCCGCTTCGCTTGAGAGGGTCGATAAAAAGCTGGGCGAGATAGAAAAAGAGAGGGCGACAGCCTACACCTCCCTGACCGAACAGATCAAGATGATGGCCACGAGCCAGGCCCAACTACAGTAGGAAACAGCGAACCTGGTGACGGCGCTCCGAGCGCCGCAGGTCCGCGGGCGCTGGGGTGAGATCCAGTTAAAGCGGGTCGTCGAGATGGCCGGCATGGTCGAACGGTGCGACTTCGTGACCCAAGAATCAGGAGAGTCGGACGAGGGCCTGCTCCGCCCGGACGTGATCATCAAGCTGCCGAATGACAAAAATGTAGTCGTAGACGCTAAGGCCCCCTTACAGGCCTACCTTGATGCGCTCGAAACCGCGGACGTCGATGCCAAGATCGTAAAACTAAAAGCCCACGCCGCCAACATCAAAACCCACATTGAAAAATTAAGCGCCAAGTCGTACTGGCAGCACCTGGAGCCGACGCCGGAATTCGTCGTCCTCTTCCTTCCCGGAGAAGCGTTCTTCAGCGCCGCGCTCGAACAAGACCCAAGCTTGATCGAGGTCGGAGTCGAGCAGCGGATCATCCTCGCCACTCCAACGACTTTGATCGCGCTCCTGCGTGCGGTCGCGTATGGTTGGCGCCAAGAACAGCTGACAAAGAATGCCCGGGAGATCAGCGAGCTCGGCAAACAACTCTATGAGCGGCTCCGGACGATGACCGGACATTTCGCTAAAGTCGGCCGGGGATTGGATACGGCTATCGAATCATATAATAAGGCGGTCGGCTCCCTTGAAGGCCGCGTCCTGGTGACGGCCCGCAAGTTCGTCGATCTCGGGGCGGCCCCCGACAATCCCCTTGAGCAGCTACAGGGAGTCGACAAGACGACTCGGGCGCTCCACGCGGACAGCCTTGAAGAGACGGAGACGGACACGGACTTCGCCCTCTCTCAGAAAGACTAGCTGTCTAGAAGAGGGTTTCCGCCTCCTCGGCGGATCCCTTGGCTACGGGCTTGGCGGCCTCAGTCCTTTGTCGAGCTTTAGTCGGCCCCAAGTATAGAAGGTCGCTGAACATCTTCTGAAACTCCGTCCACTCAACGCCTTCGTCATACTTCTTCGCGATACCCAGCCAACCGTTCATCTTGGCGTCGACATTGTCCAACAGGTTGAGCATGACGGCTTCCAGCGTCTTCGGGCGGACTACGGCGCCGTACTCCGGCTCGCCGTGGTGGCTAAGGATAAGATGAGATACCTGTGCCTTCAGCTCCTGTGGAAAACCCTTGATACTGTCGGCGGCCTTAAGGACCATCTCGTTGCCGAGGACCATATGGCCCTGCAGCCGCCCCTTGGTCGAATAATCGATCTTCGTCGTATAGTCGAACTCGACGGTCTTGCCGATATCATGGAGCAGCGCCCCCGCTATGAGCAGCGATTTATCGATGGCCGGGTATTGCTCGGAGGTCGACACGGCCAGGCGGCCCACTGAGACCGAGTGCTCAAGCAATCCACCTAAGTATGCGTGATGGAAACCCTTGGCCGCGGGTGCCAGCGTAAAAGCGTCGTATGTCTCTTTGTCTTTGAAAATCTTATCGAGAAGTTTTTTGATATCCCCATCATCGACTTGCGCGAGGACGGCCTTCAGTTCGGCCTCAAGCTCTTCGATATCCCGCTCAGTAGTGGGCAGAAAGTCCGTGATATCCAGATCGCCTAGCGCCACGATCCGCAGGTGGTTGAGGACGACCTCGACTTTATTCGTATACCGGTTAACGTTGGCCCGCCCATCGATATCGATAAAGACACCGCCGCCTAGAGAGCCGGCGTCGGGATTCTTCTCCATCGTCTCGTCCCACATGACGGATTCTATCTGGCCGGTCTTGTCGGCCAATACTACCTTGAGATATTCCTTCTTGGCCTTGGTAAAACGGCGGTGGGCCGTATCGACAAGAAAGACCCCGCTCACTTCAAAGCCTTCCTTTATATCCGCAACAAATGTCTTTGACATGCTCCCCCTTTTTTAAAATCTCTTCTTAAAGTCCTTGATCTGCGCCGTGCTGCCCATGACGATGAGATGAGAGTCGTCGCGTATCTCATGTTCGGGCCCGGGATTAGAACAAATATGTTTGCCGGTCTCAATGCAGCCAACGACGGTGCAGCCGGTCCGGCTGCGAATATGCAGGCTCCCGATCGTGCGGCCCACCATATTCGGACCGGCCTCGGCCGTCATTATCTTGAGACCTTCCGCCAGCGTAATGACGCCGTCGCCCATGAGCATCTCCGCCAGCATCTGCCCGGCGATCGTCGATAGCGAAAAGACAAAATCCGCGCCCGCCTGGTAAAGGTGGTCGGTCGTCGCCCGCGAGTTGGCCCGGGCTAGGATATGAAGGTCGGGATTGAGCCTTCTGGCCACGAGCGTGGTAAAAATATTGTCCCGGTCGAGATGGCTGGCGACGATCAGCGTCGAAGCCTCCTCGATGCCGGCCTCTTTCAGGACCTCCTCGTCGGTAGCGTCCCCTTGGATATACTCCCCGTCCTTGGCCCGGGGATCTATTATCTTGGACTCGATACCCCGCTTGTCGAGGACCTGCTTGACCGCCCGGCCCACATCCCCGAACCCGGCGATCACATAGTGGCGCTTGACCGTGTGCTCGGGCACCTCGACGGTGAAGGTCAGCTGCTGCAATGAGAGTAACTGCTCATGCGTCCCTACCGCGACCAGTACGTTCTCGACCGAGATCCGGCTCTGCGGTCCCGGCTCGACCTCCAGCTTGCCCCGATGCCAGATACCTATCAGGTCCGTACCCGTGCGCTCCGGGATCCGGGCCTCTTTGAGCCGCAAGCCGTCGAAGGGCGACCCCGGATAGACCGGCAACTCGACCAAATAATAGCCGGCGAGCAATTCACTGGCACCATAGAGTTCATCTTGCCAAGAGGAAGCGGCCTTCTGGGCCAGATATGTTCCCAGAAGATGCTTGGGCGAAAGTACCTGCTCGGCGCCGGCATACCGGAAGTAATGGGCATGGGCCAGGTCGTCGACGAGCGCATAGATAGCCGCCGGACTCTGGGACGCAGCACTCAAAACGATCTTGGCGTTGTCTTCTTCATCCTCGCGGTTGGCGATGATGTTCTTCGCCTGCGCCGCCTGGGCCAAGGTCATAGCTTCGTCATCCGTCGGCTCGGCATGAATGGCGGCCAAACCTCTTTCCTGAAGGCGTCTGACCGTATCCAGGCTCCCGTCGACGACCACGAAAGGATACGCGGCGGCGGCCAACTCATTGACCAGCGACTCGACGACCGGGCTAAACCCGAAAACGATAGTGTGATCGCGCATCGACCCGACAGGGGTGGGGGCGCCGCTGATGCGACGCTCTAGCGCCGGGATGATCGCCAAAGGAAAAACAGCAAAGATAAAAGCCAGGCCCGAGACCTGGATGATTATGGACAGAGCTTCGACAGGGGTCGAGGTGTACATGAGTTCCGGCGGCAACTCGCCGGTGGTCGACAGACGGTTGACCGTCCAATAAACCGAGTCCCAAGCCGAGACCGACCGTAATTCGAAGACCGGCATCATGAAGTAAAAGATGGTCGCGTAGAATGCGATCAACCCGACCAAGACAGCCATCAAGATGCGGACTATGTACCGCCGACGGATTATACGCGCCCAGGTCCGGGCGCCGACCCAAAACGCGTTCATCCGGCCCAACCCTCCTGATCGAGCCGGTGCTTGAGATCTCGCAGAGCGTGGGCCCGATGACTCAGTTCGTTCTTGCGGTCCGGACCCAGTTCGGCCAGCGTTTTATCGAAGCCGTCGGGGACAAAGACGGGATCGTAGCCAAATCCGGCCTGACCGCGGGGCTCTAGCACCACCCGGCCCTCGCAGACACCATCGGTCGCCAACTCGCGTCCATCGGGCCAGGCCAGAACGATGGCGGACCGGAAACGGGCTCGAGAACCCGACGAACCTTTGGCCTTGAGCGCCTGTGCCAAAGCGTTGACATTGTCCATAT
>JAUWIO010000132.1 GCA_030605305.1 Actinomycetes bacterium | reverse complement strand
CAGACATATATCAAAATGGGCGATTAATGAACAGGTCTTACCCGTTGACGGTGATCAGCAGTAAGAGCGCGGTCTGCGCGATAAGCCCGACGACCACCCATATGACCGCGGTCCGCAGCGAGCCGCGGTAGATATAGCTCACCTTGCCGCTGATGTACGCCAAAAAACCGAGCGCCATCACGATGACCGCGGCGATCGACACGAGCCCGATTATCTGCGATAGACTGAATTCCATAGTGCCCCCCGTAAAGATTCCGGATACGCCGGTTACCTCGCGTTATTTCAACACATTTGCGATGGATTTGTCCAGGCAAGAACGCGGCCCAAAGCCCCGGATGCAAGGCAGACGAACGCTAAGGTGAGGGCGCGTACGTGCCTGTACGCAACCGAATCGAAGCGGAGGATAACGCCGCAGACGGGGCTTTCGGCCGCGTTCTAGTGCTTGAAGTGCCGCGACCCGGTAAAGACCATGGCCACTTTATGCTTATTGGCCGCGTGGATGATCTCGTCGTCCCGGATCGAGCCGCCGGGCTGGATGATCGCTCTGATGCCGGCGGCGGCGGCCGTCAAGACCGCATCCGGGAATGGAAAGAAAGCGTCGGACGCCAAGACCGTTCCCTCGACTCCCTCGCCACCCTTCTTGACCGCCAGCTGGGTCGAATCGACCCGGCTCATCTGGCCGGCGCCAATACCAACGGTGGTCATATCTTTTGCCAACACGATCGCGTTCGATTTGACGTTCTTAGCCACCCGCCAGGCGAAGACCAGATCGCGCCAGTCATCCTCTGTCGGCATGACCGTGGTGACGACGTCCATATCTTCTAAAGACTCGGTCAGATCGTCCGCTTCTTGGATCAGGATGCCGCCCTGGCTGCGCTTGATATCCCACGCTTCCGATTTATACGGGGCCTCCGGGGCCACCATTACTCTCAGATTCTTCTTCGCGGTCAATATCTCCAAGGCCTCATCGCTGAACGCGGGGGCGATGACCGCCTCGAGAAAAGGCTCGACGATCAGTTTGGCCACTTCCGCCTCGACCGGTCGATTGATAGCGACAATCCCGCCGAAGCCGGATAGCGAATCGGCGGCGAAAGCCCGGCGAAAAGCTTCGGTCGTGTCGCCGGCAATGCACACCCCGCAGGGATTATTGTGCTTGACGACTACAGCGCAGACCTCTTCGAACTCATGGGACACGCCCCAGGCGGCATCGAGATCGAGAATATTATTAAACGATAGCTCCTTGCCGAATAGCTGCTCGGCGTGGACTATCGCCCCGGGCGGTGCGATCTCATCGCGATAATAAGCCGCCTTCTGATGCGGGTTCTCGCCGTACCGCAGATCGCCTACTTTTTCAAAGACCAACTTCAAAAGCGGCGGAAACTCATGGTCACCTTCGAGATACTGATAAATCGCCTCGTCGTAATCGGCCGTATGTTGGAAAGCCTGGCGGGCCAAGTCGCGCCGCATCTCGGGCGTCAGCTCACCTTGTTTCTCATCCATCTGCTTAAGGACTTGAGCATAGGAGTCAGGACTGACGACCACCGCGACGGAATCCATATTCTTAGCCGCGGAGCGGATCATCGTCGGGCCGCCGATATCGATATTCTCGATCGCCTCTTCGAAGGTGACATCCGGTTTATTGATCGTCTCTTGAAACGGATAGAGATTGACGACGACCAGATCGATGGCTTCGATGCCATGTTCGCCAAGCTGCTCTAGATGCTCAGGAATATCGCGGCGAGCCAGCAGGCCGCCATGTATCTTCGGATGGAGCGTCTTCACCCGGCCGTCGAGGATCTCCGGAAACCCGGTGACGGCCGAGACCTTGACCACATTTATATCGGCGGCGGCCAAGGCCTTGGCCGTCCCGCCCGTCGAGATGATCGTCACGCCGTGTTTACGCAGACTCTTGGCGAAATCTACTATGCCGGTCTTGTTCGAGACACTTATCAGCGCCCTTTTAATCTTCATATATCCTCCCTAGACTTATCCCCTTTGGGGAGTATCCTGACCCGTCGCCCGTGTGTCTGCAACCGCCCCGTCGCCCAAAGCTTGACCGCGTACGGCAGATGGCGATGTTCTACTTTATGTATCCGTTCTAAGAGCGTTTTTTCATCATCGTTCTGATGTACCGGCACGACTTCCTGGATTATCACCGGCCCGGTATCGAACTCGGCATCGGCAAAGTGTATGGTAATGCCGGTCACCTTGACCCCGTAGTCGAGCGCATCCCTGGCGGCACTGGCCCCGGTAAATGACGGCAATAGCGACGGGTGCAGATTGATGACCGCCTCCGGATACGCATCCAAGATCGGCGAGCGCACCAACCGCATATACCCGGCCAAGACCACCAGCTCCACCCCGTGTTCACGCAATTTGTCACGGATAGCGCCGTCATAAGCTTCGTTCGAATCGAACTCCTGGCGGTCGAGCCAAACCTTTGGCAATCCCGCTCGTTCTGCTCGGACCAGACCAAAAGCATCGGAGCGGTTGCTGATAACGACCCCGATTCTAGCAGGAAACGCGGGCGCGGAACACTCGTCGATCAATGCCTGGAGGTTGGACCCGCTTCCCGAAATGAGGACACCGATAACCCGCTTACTTTTTTGCAACTTGAGGTTCCAGCGCCAATTTACCCATATGCTGCTCGTCTAAGAGCCGGATCGGATAGTTGCCGTCAAAACAGGCGAGGCAGAAATCTCCCCGCGTCCGTCCGGTGGCCCGGACGAGACCTTCGAAACTCAAGTATTGCAAGGAGTCGGCCCCGATAAATTCACGCGTTTCTTCGACGCTCTTTTGGGCCGCTATCAACTGGGACTCGCTATCGGTATCGATGCCGTAGAAACACGGGCATTTGACCGGAGGCGAACTGATGCGGACATGGACCTCCTTGGCCCCGGCTTCTTTAAGAAGACCGATGATCTGACGGCTCGTATTCCCCCGGACGATAGAGTCGTCGATGACCACGAGCCGCTTACCCTCGATCACATCCTGGAGCGGATTGAGCTTTAAGCGCACGCCCAGCTCTCGGAGTGTCTGGTTCGGTTCGATGAATGTCCGCCCAATATAGCGGTTTTTGATCAGCCCCTCGCCAAAGGGTATCCCTGACTCCCTGGCAAAACCGATAGCCGCCGGGGTACCGGAATCGGGCAGGCCTATGACTAGATCGGCGTGGACCGGGGCCTCCTTGGCCAACTCCATCCCCATTCGTTGGCGGGACTTGTAGAGGCTCTCGCCGAAAACCTTGCTGTCCGGACGGGCGAAGTAAATAAACTCGAATACGCATAGAGACGGCTTCTGTGGTTCGAGGGCCTGGATCGACCGCAGGCCATTCTCATCGATGATGACCAGCTCGCCCGGGCGAACATCGCGCTCATATTCAGCGCCGACAATATCGAGGGCGCAGGTCTCGCTGGCCAAAACCCAGCCATCACCGAGGCGGCCGATAGAGAGAGGTCGGACCCCATAAGCATCGCGGATGCCGATCAGCTGGGTCTCAGTCATTATCAATAAGGAGTAGGCTCCGTGAAGGCGTTTCATCGTGGCCGCGACCGCCGCTTCGATCGAGTCGGTTTTGCGGGCGGCCACCGCCTCGGCTATCAGCTCGCTGTCACTTGTCGAACGGAGCCGGTGGCCGTTGGTCATCACTTCATCCCGCAACTCTTTACTATTAAGAAGGTTGCCGTTGTGGACGAGCGCGATGGTGCCGCCCTCGATGACTTTTAGGATCGGCTGGGCGTTCTCCCACCGGGTCGAACCGGTCGTGGAGTAACGGACATGCCCCACGGCCACGTGCCCCTGAAGGGCGGCGAGCTTACTTTCATCGAAGACCTGCGGCACCAGGCCCATGTCTTTGAAGACCACAGTAGACTCGCCATCGGCTACGGCGATACCGGCGCT
>JAUWIO010000270.1 GCA_030605305.1 Actinomycetes bacterium | reverse complement strand
CCCTCAGCGAGCGGAGTGAGCGCCGTCGTTTTCTCGAATGGCGGATCGCCGAACTAGAGCAGGGCGAATTGGAGCCAGGGGAAGATCAGGAGCTTGAGGAGCGGATAACGAGGCTGGCCAACCTGGTTGAGCTGCGGGAGGTAGCCGCAAAGACACGGGCGCACCTCGACGAGCGGGCGCTCTCGGGGACCCATGATGCGATCGGGGAATTAGAGCGGGCCGCAGCCAAAGATGACGGGACCAAAGCCGCAATGGGGCATCTACTGTCCGCTGCCGCCGAACTCGATGAAGCGGCCGGGGCTATTCGCCGGTATATCGAAGGGCTTTTTGACGACTCCGGTTCGCTTGAGGCTCTGCAGGAACGTCTTTTCCTAATAAAAGATCTAGTCAGGAAATATGAGTTGCCGATCGAGGAGTTGATCGGGCGACTGGATGCCGACCGCCGCGACCTCATGGACCTGAACGACCAGGGGGAGCAGCTGGACGAAGCGCGCCGGGTCGCCACCGCCGCCGAGAAGCGGTTGGCCGAGGCGTCGGAGACACTGACCGGGCGCCGCAGCGAGGTCGGAGAAGCCTTTGCTCACGCGGTCAGCGCTCAGCTGGCCGACTTGGCCCTCAATCAAGCGGTTTTCTTAGCTGAGGTAGCTGCCGACCCCGAACCGGGCTGGGGGAAGAGCGGGCGTGACCGGGTTGAATTTCTCTTTAGCGCCAATCCCGGGGAGGAGCCGCGATCGCTGTCTCAGGTGGCGTCCGGCGGCGAATCCTCTCGGGTGATGTTGGCCGTAAAATCGGTCTTTGGTGAGCGAGACACAGTGCCGACTCTGCTCTTCGATGAGATCGACGCCGGTGTTAGCGGACGGACGGCCGTGCGGGTAGGGGAGAAGCTGGCCTCGCTTGCCGGCGACCGCCAGGTCTTAGCGGTCACCCATTTGGCTTCGGTAGCGGCTTTTGCCGACCATCATCTAGCTGTAACCAAGAAGGTCGTAGACGGTGTGACGAATGTCGATGTCACTTCTGTCATCGGTGATGATCGTCTCTCCGAGCTATCGCGATTGGGCGGCACTTTGGATGAGTCGCTAGTCTCCGTCGAGCATGCCCAGCGCCTGGTAGACCAAGCGAAGGCGAAGAAGCGATAGTGGAGACCATGGATGAACGAGGGCGGCGAGGCGCCGGAGTGCCTGAGGAATCTGGACGGGACGACCAAGTCAGGGGCGCCAAAAGACAGGCAAAGGCAGATGCCGGGGCGATCCGGATGCGGCGCGTGCGCGCTATTGTATTGTCTCTTGTCGGCATATTGGTCGTTGTGGTCGGTTACAATGTCAGCGTCGTAAGCGAGCAGAATCAGCAGGTTTCCCGGGCGTCCGCTTTGGCTGTGTCTCCCGAAAAGACGATCGCTCCGCCGTTCGCGACTGTGGCCGGGACCGGCATCGTGCTGCACCTCCCGGCCTTGCTGGAGAATGTCATCGGTCTTGGGTACCATCAAGCTTATAATCAACGGTCGGTAGCGTTCGATTCAACCATGGGATTGCGGGAGAACGCCACCACCGTGTCTATAACAAGAACTTCCCGTCCCGGCGCCCCCGTAGCGTTTCTCATGGCCTCTCGGGGGCGCGGGTCGGCGCCGACCTCGTCTGTCGATATCGCTGTAAATAATGGGACAGTTATCCGCAGTCCGGTCTCGGGGCGAATCAGAAAAGTCACCCCATACATGCGCTACGGCCGGTACGATGATGTCCGTATTGAGATCGAGCCTGATGGCCGCTCTGATATCTTTGTCGCTATCGTTCATCTCGATCAACCGTTAGTAAGTGTGGGCGAGAGGGTCGAGGCCGGACTGACACCGTTGGCGCGCCCGCGGCCTCTTCCGATCGGCTCACAAATAGAT
>JAUWIO010000108.1 GCA_030605305.1 Actinomycetes bacterium | reverse complement strand
TGCCTGTCCCGCGCCGACCTCAAAAGCCACGAGGCCGCCGGCCTTAAGCCACTGCCGGCTCTCGGAGATGATACGCAGATAAAAATCGAGGCCGGCCGGGCCGCCATCCAAAGCCGCGTGGGGCTCATGGTCGCGGACCTCGGTGGCGAGCGCATCGATCTCACCAGCGGGCACGTAGGGTGGATTTGAAACAATGACATCAAAAACCTTGCCGGCCGGAACGGCGGAAAAAAGATCGCCATGAACTAGATTGAGGCGATCCTCGACCCCGTGGGCGCGGGCATTGACCGCCGCCAAGGTCAGAGCGCTTTTTGAAATGTCGGTCGACCAGACGATCGTCCCTGGCGCCTCCACTGCCAGTGAAACGCAGATCGCCCCGGAGCCGGTCCCGATCTCCAGCACTTCCGTTGGGGCGCCCTGATCGCCAAGGCGGTCTAAAACCGCTTCCACGAGCAGCTCGGTCTCGGGGCGCGGGATGAAAACACCGTCGGCCATGCGTAAATCGAGGCGGCGAAACGCCTGCGTTCCCGTCAAGTGTTGTAACGGACGACCGGTGGAGCGCTCTTTCAACAGCCCCCGGTAGACCGTCCTTTCCGCTTCGCTCAGCGGGCGGTCGAATTGTGTATAAAGATCGAACCGGGAGAGCTCAAGAGAATGGGCCAATAAGAGTTCGGCTTCCAGGCGGGCACCGGGAAGGTCCCGGCCGGACAAGTATTCGTTCGCGGCGGCCAGAACGGTTCCGACCGTCCAGCGTTTTGACATCAGTTTACCTGTTCTAGTTTGTCCGCCCTGTCGGCGGCAACTAGGCCGTCCAGCAATTGAGTCAGTTCGCCGTCGAGTATTCCGTCCAAGTTGTGGACCGTCAGACCGATCCGATGGTCCGTGACCCTACCCTGCGGAAAATTATAGGTACGGATGCGCTCGCTACGATCGCCCGTGCCGACTTGGAGTCGCCTCGCCGAAGCCTGCTCCTCGTGCTGCTCGCTGACGAGCTGCTCGTA
The DNA here is from genome assembly GCA_030605305.1 of Actinomycetes bacterium. Classification (GTDB taxonomy): domain Bacteria; phylum Actinomycetota; class Aquicultoria; order CAJVYJ01; family JAUVQD01; genus DAOUYN01. Next base: position 3,466 of record JAUWIO010000108.1, on the reverse strand, counting down.
AAGTCGGGCCCGCAGGATCCGCAAAGCCTGCTCTTTATTTTGAAGCTGAGATTTCTCGTTCTGACAAGAGGCGATGATCCCGCTCGGCAAGTGGGTGATGCGCACGGCGGAATCAGTGGTATTCACCGATTGCCCGCCGGGGCCGCTGGAGCGGAAGATATCGATCCGAATGTCCTGGGCCTGAATAGCTATCTCCGGGATATCCTCGGCTTCGGGCAGGACGGCCACAGTCGCTGTCGATGTATGGATGCGCCCGCCCGATTCGGTCACCGGCACCCGCTGGACGCGGTGGACTCCCGACTCGAACTTTAAAACGCTGTAAGCGCCGCGTCCGTGTATCTCAAAGATGATCTCCTTGAAGCCGCCGACCTCGGAGGCGCTGCTGCTCAAGACTTGGGTCTTCCAGCCCCGCCGCTCGGCAAAGCGCGTATAGAGCCGATAGAGGGTCCCGGCAAAGAGAGAGGCCTCTTGGCCGCCGGCGCCGCCGCGGATCTCAACGATAACGTTCTTCTCGTCATTCGGGTCCGTAGGCAACATCAAGACGCGCAATTCCTCCTCGACCTCAGCTTCGCGCGCCGTCCAAGTCGAGATCTCGTCGTGAAGCCAACGCTGCATATCGCCGTCGTCCTCGGCCTTGAGCATCTCCCGGGCATCGGCGATGGCCGTGTCCGCTTCGAGATACTCATTGATCTTGCCGACCAGGGGTCCGAGATCGGAATGCTTCTTCGCCAAATCTCGGTAGCGGTTCTGATCATTGATAACGGCCGGGTCGGAGAGCTGGCCCGTCAACTCGTCATAATTCTTGATTATCTGTTTGAGCTTGCTTTTCATCGTCATCACTTATTCCTGGGTCCGAACCACCCGAGACCGGTTCATGCGCGGTCGGCGATAGCTACGAGCCGCTGGGGACGGCTTTTGGTTCGCTCTGGCCGTCGCCCTCGACGGCGAGGAGGCTGTTGAGAGAAGCGAGCGCCACCTCTATCTGGTCGATCGAAGGCGGCCGCGTCGTCAGCTTCTGAAGAGCCAGTCCCGGCGCCATTACTATCCTAATAAATAATGAGTCCTCGTGTCGACCGGCAAACTTGATGACTTCGTAGGACAAGCCGGCCACCAACGGCAAGACCAGAAACCGCAAGCCGATGCGGGCCAAAATCGATTCGGGCCGGCCCAATAGAGCAAAGATGAATATGGAAATAACCATGACCACCAGCAGGAAACTAGTGCCGCACCGCACGTGCATCGTGCTGAACTCATCGATCTTCTCGGGCTCCATCTCAATGCGGTGCTCGAATGCGTGGATAGTCTTGTGTTCGGCGCCGTGATATTCAAAGACGCGACGGATATCCTTCAGGCTGGACACCAGAAGAAGATAGCTAAAGAATATCGCGATCCTGATGCCGCCCTCGACGATATTATGGATAAAGTTATTGAGCCAGGCGTCCTTGGCGACCGCCGAATCTACGGCCTGGCCCGCGAAACCGGAAAGCCAAACCGGAAGAGCAAAAAAGAGGCCGAGAGCCAAAGCAAACCCGAGGACCATCGTAAAAGCCATCTCGCGGGCGCCTATCTCAAGGGCTTCTTCGGTTGATTCCTGGGCTGAGAAATTGAGCGCCTTGACGCCCAGTCCGACCGCTTCGCCCAGTCCGACCGCGCCGCGGATTATCGGCCACTTCAACCACGGCCAACGGCTCGACCAAGTAGACAGCTCTTTCGTCTGAGACGTTATCTCGCCATCCGGGCGCCGCACAGAGACCGTCCAATGCTTCTTACCTCGGAGCATAACGCCTTCGAGGACGGCCTGGCCGCCGATGTGAGTGGGAATCGGTTTAGCTTCCATGTCGCTCTATACTACCCGAATCTGTGATATCGACAAGGGGGGCAAACGAGTCAAGTGGCGCCCTGACCGCGATGCACCCAATCCTTCTCGGCGATCTCGATCAGCCCTTCCGGAGTGAGGCGTCGCGGTTTTTCGCAGTAGAACTTCCCTTCGGGACAACGCCCGCGAATACAGGCTGGTCCGGCCTTACTAAAGATCCTTGGAGCCAAAGGCAAGACCAAGACAAGCATTTTCTCAGCCATAGCCCTGATCTCCCATTGGGCCCGCTCGCAGGTGCGCAAGGTAAAAAAATGGAGCAGCTCCCGGGCATTCATGGTCACCACTATTTTAGTCTCGACTGCCTGCGGCAGCAGATACCGGGCGTCTTCCGCCTCGACGCCGGCCTCGAGCATAGCCTGGTAATCGGCGTAGGCGGTCTCGGGGGCCGCCTCGAATCTGGCCGCCATCTCCGGGTCGGCCGCCACGGCCGGCGGTGTGATCATCGGCGGCTTCTTCAGCTTGACGTAACGCTGCGACTGCTGGCTATAGGAAGCGAGCCGATGGCGGACAAGCTGGTGCGAACAGGTGCGAGAGATCCCCTCGATAGCAAACGTGAAGGAAGCGTGCTCGCACACGCTAAGGTGACCCGATCTGAGGATCAGTTTGAGGAGACGATCTATCTCCTCATCGGTCAGATTCTCGGCCAGTTCCGCCGCGCCGACCGGCGCGTAGCAAAGCCGGGCAGCGGCGCCGATGACGCGCTCAGGTTCGGGCGTATTGCTTAATAGGGTTACGGAAACCATGTTCACGCCGCGGGGCGCTACTTAGTTTCTTTCTTGTCTATATCCTTGCGGCCGTACTTCCGCTGGAACCGCTCGACGCGGCCGCCAGTATCGACAAACTTCTGCTTGCCGGAATAGAAAGGATGGCAGGCTGAACAGATCTCGACGTGGATCGCCGGCTCTGTTGACTTTGTCTCGAAGACATTGCCGCACGAACACTTCACTTCGGACACGACATAGTCCGGGTGGATGCCTTTTTGCAAAACGGTCACTCCTTGCTTTAATGTCCGGGCCATTCTAAGCCCGGCAGAACTCACTCACTGGCGATTCTACACGAAAGCCAGCTCCCGACCAACCCGCAGGGCCCTCGAAACAGCCCTACAGTTGGGTTTTCCCTATTTGAGACAGAAAGAGCATATTCGACTTAGTCTCTCTTATCTTTCCGATAAGCAACTCGACAGCCGCCCCTGAATCTAGCGCATGAAGGACCCGGCGCAGCTTCCATATCTGCTGGGCCTCTTCGGGCTCAAGCAGCAGCTCTTCTTTCCGGGTTCCGGACTTCTCGATGTCGATGGCCGGGAAGATACGTTTGTCGGCCAGTCGCCGGTCGAGATGGAGCTCCATGTTGCCGGTCCCCTTGAACTCCTCGAAGATGACCTCGTCCATCCGGCTGCCCGTATCGACCAAGGCCGTCGCCAAGATAGTCAGGCTGCCGCCGTGCTCGATATTTCGGGCCGCCCCGAAGAACTTTTTCGGCGGAAAGAGTGCCGTCGAATCGACACCGCCGGATAGGATGCGGCCACTGGCCGGTGCTGTCAGGATGTAGGCCCGGGCCAGACGGGTGATGCTGTCGAGCAAGACAACGACG
>JAUWIO010000198.1 GCA_030605305.1 Actinomycetes bacterium | reverse complement strand
CCAGGCCCATGTCTTTGAAGACCACAGTAGACTCGCCATCGGCTACGGCGATACCGGCGCTCTCCTGGCCGCGGTGTTGTAAAGCGTGAAGGCCGAAATAGGTAAGCCGTGAAACATCCTGACCGGGCGCATATACGCCAAATACCCCGCAGGCTTCCTCCGGATGATCATCATCCGCGAGGCCATTATGGGGCTTTGTGTCGCGTAGACGATCTCCCATAGTCACCACCTCATAGTATCAGCATTCCCTGATGAATGCGACCTAATCAATGGGGTTTGCAGCCCGTTTATCCGATCGCTTTTGATGTATTATTTAGGACCTTGAAATCAACCAGCCTGCCGGAGATTTGATCTTGGCGTCTAGTTATTGTGAAGGGCGTAACCAGCACTGTCTTCGAGATCAAGCGATGTAAATGAACGCGTATTCCGGCGCCATCGCCAGGAACCGCTCTAGCGGGATGGTCTCCGTCAGCGTCTCCCGAAAATTCCTGATCGACTCCTCAAAGGCCTTGTTCAAGGCATAAGCGTCGATGACATGCCGTCCATCACGTTTTTGGAACAAGGTCGTTCCCGGCACAGCCGTAACCGAGAACTTGAAGACATGCCCTTTTTTGTCCGTCGAGCGCAGACCAAAGGATTGAAAGAGCGAGTTTCTAAGCTGATAAATCAATTCGCTGTCATCATCCAAGGGCTTAAAGTGATCACTAACGTAACTGTGGAACCGTTTGCCGATATTCCCCACGCTGTCCTCGCCGGCATGAAACTTGGCCAACAGATCTATGCCGGCCATGATCATCATCGCCGCCGGCCAAGGTGTCTCATTGTCCAAGCAAGCCTGGATGTCGCGCCTTAGCAGGTATAGAACACTGAACTCACCGGGCAGCTTGGGCTCGATGTTCGGGTCTTCAAAGAACAGAGGCTTATCTGGCGGTTTTGTTTCACTCAATGTCGGTCCTTTTCATTTGATTTCGGCGGGGTTTATTTTATTTATAGAGCAAGCGGTTAAATTTTTCAACACCGCGGGCTAAGGATCTGCGGCCCAAGCCAGAACACCCTGAGCAGCACCCAAAGCGAGTAGATGGCCGGCACACCCCCGTATCTTAGCGAGTTCAGGGCCGGTGTAGTAAGCTATTAAAAAGATCGCCGGCAAGCAATCTCGGGAGGGCCGTTATGTCCCAAAAAACGATCTGTGTTCTGGGCGGGGGGATCGGCGGCGTCGTGGCCGCCAACACACTTAAGAAATCACTCGGTAGTGCCGGACGGGTCATACTAATAGACAAGAACCCCGACCACCTCTTCGCTCCTTCCCTCCTGTGGGTCTTGGGCGGCAGTCGTCAGGCGGAGCAGATCAAGCGCCCGTTGGCTCGCCTGGAGCGAAAGGGTATCGAGTTCATCAACGCCGGCGTCTCGGGCATCGACCCGGAGCATAAGTCGCTAGTAGCCGGTGGCCAAACCATCGAATACGACTATCTGATAGTGGCGCTCGGGGCTGAGTCCAACATGCCGGCCATCCCCGGTCTGGACGAGGCGGCGATCAATCTCTATACCTTGGCGGGCATCGAAGATCTCAAGAATATTCTGGCTGAGTTCAAACAAGGAGAGGTAGTCCTCCTCATCCCCTCGAACCCTTATAAATGCCCGGCCGCGCCCTACGAAGCCGCCTTCTTGCTCGATGCGCAGCTCCGTAAAGGCAACGCGGACGGAAACATCAGTATTAATATCTTCACAGTCGAGCCATTGCCGATGCCCGGAGCCGGACCAAAGATCGGGCAGAGCATCAAGGGGCTCTTAGACAGCCGTAACATCGGGTTCAATCCCAATATGGAGATAGAATCTATCGACCCGGGCGCGAAAGAAGTCACGTTCAAGAACGGCGAGAAAGTACGGGCCGACCTGCTGATAACGATACCGCCCCACCAGGTTCCCAACGTCGTCAAGGAAGCCGGTCTGACGAATGAAGCAGGCTGGATACCGGTGGACAAGAGAAGCCTGGAGACGCAGTACGAGAATGTCTACGCTATCGGCGATGTGACCACGATCAAATTGGACGGCAAGTACAAGCCGGAAAAACCGCTCATGCTGCCGAAAGCCGGTGTCTTTGCCCACGAGGAAGCGCTGGTCGTAGCGGCGCGGATCGCCGAGGATATCAAGGGTGGGGCTTCCAAAAGTGAATTCAACGGCCATGGCGCGTGCATGTTGGAGCTAGGCGATGGCACGGCCGGTTACGCGAAAGGCAATTTCTACGCGGTCCCCCACCCTATGGTCGACATGAAAAAGCCCTCGCGCAGGCGGCATTATTACAAGGTCTTCTTTGAAAAGTACTGGTTTTGGCGCTGGTTCTAAACTGATACCTTAGCGGTCTTGCGTTGCACCAGCATCTCGATAAACCGCTCCGCCAGTTCCGGGTCGAATTGGGTGCCCGCGCCCTGTCTGATCTCGTCGATGGCCTCTTCCCGGGACAATGACTCCCGGTAGGGACGATCGGAGATCATGGCGTCAAAGGAATCGCAAAGAGTCATCATCCGGGCCTCCAGCGGAATAGCTTCGCTTTTTAAGCCGTCCGGATATCCGTCCCCATCCCACCGCTCGTGATGAGCGTGTATCCAGGGCGCAGATTCTTTAAATGCCGCTTGCGACAGGATCTTCTTGCCGATTTCCGGATGTTGATTGATCTCCGTCGTCACTCCTTTGTTTGAATCAAAGTCATCTTGATGTCATCGGCATCATGCGGGTAGCGCTTGATAACTTATTCACAATCTCCAAGCGGCCGCTGACGAGCGTGCGGGCAGCTTAACATATCCGCTCTTTGACCGATTAACACATTATGATTGAAACT
>JAUWIO010000283.1 GCA_030605305.1 Actinomycetes bacterium | reverse complement strand
GAAAATTGGCGAAGCAATATTTTATACCATTCAGGTCTCGACCGAGGAAGAAGGGCAACTGCGGTTTGAGTTGGACTTTATGTATCCGGACCTCTCATTGATCAGGGTGGCTACTTATAAGAATAGTCGCTTGGTAGGACAGGAAAGGGTGTCATCCTCAACTTTCTTACTTAATGCTCGAGCTGCCCGGGTGATTCCTTTGGATTTCTTGGCCCTGCCCACGTATAGTTTATCAAGCAAACAGAGAAAGAAGTCCTTAGGATTAGAAACGGAAGAAGTTATTACCGACGGATCGTCACCAGTAAGGTTACGCTATGAATTTGATCAACACATTTTAGCTACCGGAACGGTCAAAACGCTGAAAATCACGGCGGCCGACAGCCAAAGGAAAATCGCCAGCTACCAATTCTGGGAGGCCGGCCGACCCTGGTGGACAAATGCTAAAAGAAACATAGATGGGCGCTTGGTGAGCGAGGGCGTTTTACTCGACGGCCCGGCCTTCTGAGCTACTGACCGAATTCGACGAAGACTTTGGCGGCCAGTTCGGGGCCGATGGCGGCCGACTCGCCGTTGATCGTCAGCGTTATCGGCCCGCCGTACGGGGCGACCTCGATGACTTTTATTTCGGCCTTTGGGACCAGGCCGAGTCCGGCGAGGTACCGCAAGAGTTCAGCTTCTTCCTCCGGGACGGCGGCCACTCGCACCGTCTCATCGGGTTCGACGTCTGTCAGCGGTTTGAACCGGCGCGCGGCGACATCGCCGTTGGCGTTCGGAATACTATATCCATGCGGGCAAGTCTCCGGTTGTCCCAGGAAGTCCGCCAATCTCGCTTCGACGGCCGGGCTGATAGCGTGCTCTAATCGGCAGGCTTCTTCGTGGACCTCGTCCCAAGCGAATCCCAGGTGGTCGGTTAAGAAACGTTCGGCCAGGCGATGGCGACGGATGACAGAGACCGCTTCTTCGCGTCCCTGGTCGGTCAGCACTACCTCGCGTTGGCGGTTGTATGAGATCGAGCCGGATTGTTCAAGCCGCTTGACCATCTCGGAAGCGGACGGGACAGAAAGGCCCATAGATTGAGCCAGGCGGGAGACGCCGACAGCGCCGCCTCTTTCAGCCGCCAGTTTGTATATCGCTTCCAGATACTCTTCGATACGCGGGGTGCTCACCTGCTAAGAATAATGCGGCTATCCAGGGTAGTCAAATCAGGCTACGCCCGCATGCTCTATGCTAAAATACGGTCGATGGAGGTGGTTTCCGATTCTTAAAGCTGTAATCCCCGCCGCGGGCATGGGCACGCGCCTGTTGCCGGCGACGAAAAGCCAGCCCAAAGAGATGTTGCCGATAGTCGATAAGCCGTCTATCCAGTATGTGGTCGATGAGGCCGTCGATTCGGGCGTCGAAGATATCCTTATCATCACCGGGCGCGGTAAGCGCAGTCTGGAGGACCACTTCGACCACTCGGTCGAACTCGAGACCTTTCTTGAGGGCAAAAAGAACACCGAGATGATCGAGGAGCTCCACCGCATCGCCGATGGGGCCGATATCCACTATATCCGTCAAAAGCACGCCAAGGGTCTGGGCCATGCCGTCGGTTGCGCCCGCCGTCATGTCGGCAACGAACCATTCGCCGTGATGTTGGGCGACGATATTTTTGTTTCTGAACCCCCGGCCCTGGCCCAGATGATCGCCCTCTATAATGAAAAGCCCGGCATCATCATCGCCG
>JAUWIO010000112.1 GCA_030605305.1 Actinomycetes bacterium | reverse complement strand
GATGGCCAGCGGACGGATGACTTCTTTGTCTACTGGTAAACCATCGACCGGGTCGACGAGCTGCTCGGGTTCGGGCTCCTTGACCACGTTCTCTTTCTTAGGTTCTTTCTTCTCGACCTTCTCGACCGGCGCGGGCTCCCTCATGGTCGTGACGGCCAAGCCGACACCCGCACCCAACAAGACCACCGCTCCCGCGATGATGGCGATCAGCCGCCAGCGTTCTTTCATAGGGCGACTCCTCCTTTGAGCTTGCGCCACCAAGCCTCGTTCTCTTTGTACCACGCGACCGTCGCCTTGAGACCATCCTCAAACGTGCGCTTGGGCTCCCACCCGAGCTTCTTGATCTTAGAGCAGTCGATCGAATAACGGCGGTCGTGTCCCAGGCGGTCATCGACATAGTCCAAAAGCGACTCGTCCTTCCCAAGCTCAGCCAGGATCGCCTTGGCTACTTCGATGTTGGGCACTTCGTTGCCGGCCCCGATATTGTAGATCTGGCCGACATCGCCCCTATGCAGCACCGTATCGATGCCGGCGCAGTTGTCTTCAACGTAGATCCAGTCGCGGACATTGAGGCCATCACCGTAGATCGGCATGACCCGGTCGTCCATAGCGTTGGTGATGAGCAACGGTATCAGCTTCTCAGGGTATTGGTATGGCCCGAAATTGTTTGAGCTGCGGGTCGTCACTATCGGCAGACCGTGGGTTTTTACGTAAGCGTGACAAACCAGGTCAGACGATGCCTTACTGGCTGAGTACGGGCTACTCGGCCACAGACCGTCGCGCTCTGAAAACGAACCTTTATCGATGCTCCCATAGACCTCGTCCGTCGACACGTGAACGAACCGGGATACTGGATGACACCGGGTCGCCTCGAGCAACATCTGAGTGCCGATGACGTTCGTCTCCATGAACTCTGAAGCCGATTCGATGGAACGGTCCACATGGCTTTCGGCGGCGAAATTAACGACCGCCGTCACCCCCCACTGCTTCAGGGCCGCGACCATGATATCAATGTCGCCGATGTCGCCCTTGATGAAGTCGTAGGCATGATGGCTGGTGAGGTCGGCAAGGTTGTCCGGGTTGCCCGCATAAGTCAGCTTGTCGTAGTTGACTATCGAGTAGTGCGGGTACTTATCGATCATATAGCGGATAAAATTACTGCCGATGAATCCGGACCCGCCGGTGACTAAAATCGTACGCATAAATCAACCTTCCTTCGTTCCGCCGCGGCCGCTCTCGGCCGGGAGGCGGATCAACCCATCTTTAGCGCCCAGTCATACGGTATCTCATCCGTATCGTGCGGTAGGCGGTATTCGTCGGGCTCGTCATAATTAAACAGTTCAGTCGGACAGTTTATTATATATGCGAGTTCCTGGCCAATGGCCTTAAAACCGTGCATGACCAGCGGCGGGATCTTTAATAATGTCTGCTTGCGTTCCCCGATAAAGAACTCGTTGATCTCCCCGTGCGTCAACGACCCCTCGCGGCTGTCGTAAAGAACGACTTTCGCCATCCCGCGCACACAGACAAAATGATCTGTCTGCTTGCGATGGTAGTGCCAGCCCTTGACTACGTCCGGGTAACAGCAGGTCATATAGAGCTGACCAAACCGCTCGAAGATCTCGTCGTCCGAACGGAGCATCTCCATCAAGAAGCCGCGTTCATCCGGTATGACTTTGAGTTCCTTTGTTTTTACGCCGTCTATCACTTTGCCTCCAGTTTTAGGGTCAAAAGACCCCGACTTCGCTATTGTCGCCGAGCATCAAACGGTAGGCTTTCGGTTTTCTGTCAGACCTGGCGACAGTGACATTCTTGCCGATCAGACTATCCTCCAGACGACTGATGCCGCTGACCTTGCTCTTTTCGAGGATAATGCTGTGCTCTACCTCGCTATGCTCGACTTCCGTTTCATAATATATGGAAGTAAACGGACCGATATACGAATCCTCTACCCGGCTGTTCTCGCCGATGATGACCGGACCGCGGATGTGGCTATTGATGATCCGGGCGCCCTTTTCAATGACGACCCGACCGTCTAACTGTGACTCGCTATCGACCTCGCCATCGACCCGGGACTCGATCGATTCCAGGATGATGCGGTTTGCCTCGAGCATGTCCTCGAGCTTGCCGGTATCCTTCCATCAGCCGTCGATGATATGCGGCTCGACCGTATGGCCGTGATCTATCAAGTATTGAATAGCGTCCGTTATCTCCAGTTCGTTTCGCGGCGAGGGTTCGATGCGCTCGACCGCTTCCCAGATATTGCGGTCGAACATGTAAACACCCACGAGCGCCAAATCACTGGGCGGCTCTTTGGGTTTCTCGACAAGCTTTACAACCCGGTCGCCGTCTAGCTCAGCGACTCCGAACTGACTCGGGTTATCGACTTTGGCCAGGAGTATCTGGGCATTGGGCCGCCGGGACGAGAACTCGCTGACGAGGGCCGCGATGCCGCTCTTGATGAGATTGTCGCCGAGGAACATGACAAAGTCATCGTCCTGGAGAAAAGACTTGGAGACCTTGACGGCGGGCGCCAGACCCAAAGGCGCCGATTGGTCGATGTACGAGACGCTGACGTCCCACGCTTGTCCATCGCCGACAGCCTCGACTATCTCATCCTTCGTCTCGCCGACCACGATCCCGATCTCATCGATGCCGGCCTCCTTCATCGCCTCGATCGCGTAGAAGAGGACAGGTTTATTGGCTACCGGTACCAGCTGCTTGGCGCTGGTGTGAGTGATGGGACGCAGGCGGCTACCGGTGCCGCCGCTGAGAATCAAACCCTTCATAGATCAGAAACCGCTCCTTGCTCGCTCGCCCGACAGACAGGGACACGCTTCAACCGCGAAACCCGGAATTCCGCCCCGCTGAAAACGGGCCTCTTTTCCATCGACATCTTACCAGATTCATCCATCGACTTCATTGGTTTGAGCGAGCGCCCGGCATCTATGCGCGCCATCACCTCCGCCAGGAAAAGCCGATCGGGCTCGACAAAGCTGATGCCGCCGATCATCGTCGAGGCGCCCATCAACGTGACTGTTTCGAGACGGTTCCGGGGTAACTCGCGTAGCCAGTTACCCAGAGCGATCATCTCGCGCTCGCTTAGATCCGTGCTGACGTGCTCGTCGAAGATATTGATGAGGCGCGGCAGCTTGAAAATAGTCCGCGCCTGGAGCGTATTGGCGGCCAAGGCCCGCAGGAACGCTTGTTGCCGCTCAGTCCGGCTGAAATCGGAATCGCCGTGGCGATACCTGACATAGTTGAGGGCCGTCTCCCCATCCATCTCCTGTCTGCCGGCCGGGATATTCATGTTATAGCCGGGACTCTCGTCATGGATAGCGGTCTTCACGTCGATCTCAATACCGCCGAGGGCATCGACCAGTTCCTTGAAGCCCTCGAAATCGATCTCGACAAAACTATCGATGGCCGCCCCCAAGAATTCCTCCGTGGTGCGAATGGCCAGGTCCGCTTCTCCGTAAGCGTAGGCGGCGTTTATCTTGTCCTGCCCCCGCCCCGGAATAATGACCCGCGTATCCCGGGGGATAGATACCATATAGACGCGCCGATCGACAAAATTGATGCTCATGAAGATGAGCGTGTCGCTGCGCGCCCCGGTCTCGCCGCGGGCGTCGCTGCCGATCAATAGAAGGTTTAGGGGTTCGCCAGGCTCTTTTCCCCTGACCGAGAGTTGACGGCGGATGCGGTCGATCATCGCTTCCTGAGGATCGTCAGGAGCGGTATCGAACATCATGTTCATGACAACCAGCCGTCCGACAATAGCCGCAAGAAGCAGACAAACCAGCCAAAAGCGGGTCCTCCTTGGTCTGCGTCTATGTGTTTCGCTTCTCGGCTCCAACTGGTTCCCCGGGCGCCCTTGAACATACGGGCGACCGCCCTTATTCTTCCCGAACGCTCGGGTTTTAGTCAGACCAGGGAGACGAACCGGAGCTAGTCAGTGACACCTTCGGCGAAGAACCAGCGCTTTGAAGGAGAGACCGCCCCCGCGGTCACGTGGGCGCCGCTCCTACCATCGATGGCAGCGTTGAAATAGGTGATGCGCTCGGCGGCGATCGGGGAACTCGATATGACCCGTATGGCCACGGACCGGTCCGGGCCGGCCTCAGAGGAGGCCCCGATAAGGAAAGTGCCGCGCGAGTTAGGGGCGATCCTGTGGGTGGTCGTCTTGACCGGCCCCGATCCCTCAGGGAGGTATCCAATGGTCAGGTCGGCCCGGCGGCGCTTAGGATTGAGGACGGTCAGGAATCCCTCATAGCCGCCTGTCGTGTAGCCGCCGGCAAAATAGCGCTCGCGACTGAGATGAGGCGAACCCACGGCGCTATGGACGCCGACCTTGTCCGGCGTCTTGAAATAGACTGTCCGGGCCGCCACTACCGGACTGTCGGCGATGACCCTGATGCCAAAGG
>JAUWIO010000251.1 GCA_030605305.1 Actinomycetes bacterium | reverse complement strand
GATTAGGGCCATCCTGGTCCTCGGGGGTGAGTTGACGCAACCTGACTTTTACATCCGGTTGATCGAGGAACATGAGCTCATCATCGCCGCCGATCACGGCGCCGATCTTCTTAAGGGTCTCGGGATCGTCCCGCACGTGGCGGTCGGCGACTTCGATTCGATCTCAGGCGAGACCATGAGCTGGCTGTTAAAGCAGGGTACCGATTGCCTGTCGTATCCGAAAAACAAGGATAAAACCGACGGGGAGTTGGCTCTCGATGAGGCCGTCGCCCGCGGTGCGTCCGAGATCGACATCACCGCCGCCTGGGGCGGCCGGCTCGACCACACCCTGGCCAACCTCTTCTTGTTGCGGGTTGCCCGGCGCAGCGGGGTCCGCAGCCGTTTAGTCGAGGCGGACGGGGAGATAATCCTCGCCGATAGCGATCTAAAGCTCACAGGTGCGCCCGGAGAGATAGTCAGCTTAGTACCTTTAGAGCGTTGTGAGGGGGTCACCCTTCGCGGATTCGCCTACGAAGCCGAGGGGTTGACGCTGGAGCCGGGGGATACCCGCGGTTTAAGTAACCTATTGATTAACGGACGAGGGGAAATTATGATAGGGACTGGCCAAGTATTGATAATTCGCAGCCGGCCCGGGAGGATGGAATAGCCTCGTGCAACGAGCTATAACGATAGGCGAGTTCGATCCCACAGCCCACTCGGGTGTGGTTCTCGACCGGACGACTCTCACGGGCTTTGGGCTCGAAGCACTGACATTGGTGAGCACTATCAAGCTCAGCGAGACCGAGACGGCGCCGGTTATCGCGGAGACTTTGGCGGCCCAACTGAGCCATTTTGCCGCCGCTAACCCGCGCTCCGACGTGAAGACGGGGCGCCTCGCCCGTCGGGCCAATATTGAAGCAGTAGCCTCTCACTTTGAAGATCAGAACATGGATGGTGTCGAGTTTGTCGTTGACAGCTGTGTCGATGATGGCCCGGAACAACCGCTTCTTAAGAGTACCGCGCTCTCGCTAGTCAGGATGCGCTTGCTGCCGCTGGCAACGATAGTAGTTGCCTACCAAAGCGAAGCGGCATTCTTAGCCGGACTGGAAGTGGGCGATATAACGCAGATGAAAGAGGCAGCCGAAGCTATCCATATTTATGGGGCGAAGGCGGTCCTCGTCAGAGCCGATGGACCGGTCGACGACGAGAATGTCGATATCCTTTATGACGGCGTCGGTCACCAGTTTCTTTTTGGGAGCGCCCCCCGGACGAAAAGTATTCGGGCCACACGCGACTTATTCGCGGCCGCTCTTTTGGCCAACCTTGCCCAAGGGCGGCCACCGGCCGAGGCCGTTGAGCGGGCCCAAAAGCACGAAGAGCGCTTCCTGATGGAACGGCAAGAGAAGCCGGCTTAGCGTGGGCGAAGAAAACCGCCTCACGGTGGCGCCGGCCCCCGGGAACGGTGAACGCAACGTCTCCAGCGAACGAGCCATGAGCTTTGCGGCCAAACCCTCCTTGATCGAGGCTATCGGTTCCGAGGTCCTGCACGCGGGCGACTCGAAGACTATAGCCAAGAGCGCCCTGGCGTATTTGAATCAGTACCTTAAAGTCGAGACATCGGCCGTCTTGTTAGTGAGGGAGGACCGCCTGGTGGTTACGGCGGCGCTCAGCCCCTATGTCCGCCGGTTGGCCAAGTCGAAGTTTCCGCTTTGCGGGGCGCCCCTGGCCCTGATAAGAGGCGAACAGCGGTCGCTAAACCTGCCCGAAATCGACGAGCAGGCGATCGCGAACGAAGCGCTCACTTCGAGGCTGGAGATACTGGAATGCCGCTCAGTCTTGATGGTGGCGATCGGCAGTCATGGTCTCATTATCCTGGCAAACCCCCGGAGCGACTCATTTAATAGTTTTGATGAAGCCGGTGTTGTCGGCGTCGCCGCTCAGCTTGATTTCATTCTCGAGCGCTTGGAGCGCGAGGAGGAATTGCAGAGCACGACCGGGCGCCTGAAGAAGTTGCTCGATTCGGTCAGCAAGGCCCAGGCGACGGGCGATCTCGGTCAGGCCATGCACGAGACACTCAAAGCGATCGTCGAGCGCGCCGGCGCCGATAGCGGCTCCTTTCTATTGGGCGACGATCAAGGCGACCGGCTCGTCCTAAGCGCCGCGGTCGGACTCGGTCCGCGAGCTAAGAGTATCGTCATATCTCCCGGAGAGGGGATAGCGGGCT
>JAUWIO010000207.1 GCA_030605305.1 Actinomycetes bacterium | reverse complement strand
GTTTCTTCCCGAAGAATAAACCAGGCGGCACCGCTACCTATGCTTAGAGCGATTAAAACGAGTATGGCAACCGATTTCTTCATGGTAGCTCGCGGCTAATCAACGACTAGAGAAGCCCTCTGCCTAATCGCGGTCAACTGATATAATTGCCAAGATGGACACGAGCACCTATAAATTCGATTCGGAATTCATGGCTTACGCCCTTGAAGAGGCCGAGCACGCGCTGACTCTTGATGAAGTGCCTATCGGGGCCATCATCGTCAAAGACGGGCAAGTCCTGGGCAAAGACCACAACCGGCGCGAGACTCATCATGATGTGACCGCGCACGCGGAGATGCTGGTGATGCGCTACGCCTGTGAAAAATTGAAAAACTGGCGACTGATGGGCTGCACTATCTATGTGACGATGGAGCCGTGCCCGATGTGCGCGGGCGCCATGCAGCAAGCCCGGGTGGCCCGGGTCGTCTACGGTTGCGCCGACCCCAAGGCCGGGGCCGCCGGTTCGATCTTCAATATCCTGGACGAACCGAACCTCTCCCACCGCTTACGGGTAACGCCCGGAATAGAAGAGGAAAAGTGCCAGGACTTGCTGAATATCTTCTTTAAGCGACTGCGCCTCGAGAAGAAATAGCGGCAGCCTTACTCGCCGTCGGTGCTGTCCGCTCCGACCGGCGCCAGGTTCTGACGGCGGATGTGGTCGACTTCCCACTTGCCGCAGCGACCGCCCCAACGGGCTAGAGTCTCGTCTTCAACGATTATCTTGATGATCTCGCAGTTATTTTCACACCCGCCGCAGGCGAAGCTGGTTGTCTTGTACTCGACATCGGCCGCTTCGAAACCCTTGAAATCGGTGGCGCGCGGCTGAAGCATCATCTCTTCGCGGGCCAAAAGGGCCGCCCCGATGGCGCCCATGACCGAAAAGTTGTCCGGGATATGTATATCGGTCTGCAATGCCTCTTCGAAGGCCCGTTTCATCCCCGCGTTGGCGGCCACACCGCCCTGGAAACAGATCGGCCCGGCCACATCCTTGCCTTTGGCGAGGTTATTCAGATAGTTCCGGACCAGAGCCTGACAGAGGCCGTAGATTATCTCGGAAAGCTGGTAACCGACTTGCTGCTTATGGATCATATCCGACTCGGCGAAGACCGAGCAGCGCCCGGCGATGAGGGCGCCGTCATCCGCTTTGAGGGCGTGGGTGCCGAATTCCTCGATCGGGATCCCGAGCCGGGCCGACTGATGAGCAAGGAATGAGCCGGGGCCCGCCGCGCAGACGGTATTCATGGCGAACTCGACGACGATGCCGTCTTTGAGAAAGATGATCTTCGAATCCTGGCCGCCGATCTCCAGCACCATGCGGACTCCCGGCACTTCATGGCTGGCGCCGACAGCGTGAGCAGTGATCTCGTTCTTGACGATATCGGCCCCGATAATAATGCCTGAGAGATGACGGGCGCTCCCGGTCGTCCCGACCCCGACGATATCGACGGGACCGCCCAGCTTAGCCTGAAGCTCTTTTAGCCCCTCTTGGACAGCGACGATCGGCTCGCCGCGGGTGCGCCGATAGACAAATGCCTGGACCTCGCCCTCGGGATCGAGCACCACTAAGTTGGTGCTGACCGAACCGACGTCTATGCCTAAGAAACTCTCTTGATTACTCATATCATCTCTCCCGTGTCCTCAGCCCTATCTTGGCTACTGGGCTATCCGCTCCATGCGCGGCTTGATCCCGGCCCGGTGCCGCCCGGCCAACAAATCTAAGAACGCTTCAAGCCTGGTGACTATGCCGGCCTTGCCTGTCTGTTCATCAATGGTGAAATGGATGATCGGGATATCGAGGTCTTTGCTGACCCGCGGCAGGATGGCCTTGGCGATCGTATCGGGCATGCAGGTGAAGGGGAACATATGGATGACCCCATCGTAACCGTGCTGGGCGTATTCGACAGTGTGGCCGACGCTCTGCTGTCCCTCTCCGCCGATAAAGCCGCCCACATACGGCGCGGCCAATTTACCCAACTGGCGATCACTGGTGCCGGCGACGATATTGCCGCTCGAAGGCCCGATCCAATCAGTGACATAGACACTGCGCGAAACATATACGCCGCGATTTCCGAGCCATTCCTCGATATCGAAATTGGCAAACGGCTCCAACAGGACAAAGAACTCACCGATAAAGCCTACCTTCAGGACCGGGCGCTCGCGATCACCCTCGACATCGTCGATGATCTTAAACGCGGCCGCTTCGGCCTCTTCGATCTCGGGGACGGTCTTTGCCTGGCCGATGACGTCCATGGCCCGCTTGTGGGCTTTGCTCGTATCCCCGATATGCTCCTCGTAACAACGGGTCTCGAGCACCCGCTGCTCCAGCAGATCGTAAGCGCGCGCCTTCGGCCAGCTCTCCCGCAGCGCCCGCCAGATAAAGCGGGTGGATTTATTAGTCGTCTTTTTTATGGGCTTAAAAAACTTTGATAAACCCATACTCGGCGGTTCGATGGTGACCATCTCGAAGTCATAACCGGCGTCCTTGAGGACCCGCTTTTGGATCTCGGCATAGTAGCCGAACCGGCACGGCCCCCGACCGCCGGCCATGATAATGGTGTCCGCTCCGGCATCCATCGCCTCTATGAAATTGCCGATGTTGAGCTTGAGCGGCAGGCATGAGAACTCCGGAGAATGCTTAGCGCCCAAGGCGACCGTCTTGGCGGATGTCCTCGGCGGGACTATATAGTCGATCTCGAGGCGCTCC
>JAUWIO010000148.1 GCA_030605305.1 Actinomycetes bacterium | reverse complement strand
TTCCGCCATTCTTTCGTAAGCTTGTTGAAATCTTTTCTCCGCCCTGACTAACAAGGTGCCGATCGAAGCCTTCTTGACCCCGACGACTTCCGAGATCTCCTGGTAGCTGAGTCCGCTGTATCGGGCGATCAGGATGTCCCGGTCCCGCGCCCGGCGCTGCAGCACTACCTGCTGAGCAGCGCGACGCTCTTCGTTGACAAGCAACATTTCTTCCGGCGAGGCCTCGGATTCAGGGGCCAAGCCTCTTAGCCGCTCGCGCAGATTCAATAGTCGCCGCCGCCCGCGCCCATTATTAAACGCGAGGTTGAGCGTGGTCCTGGCCAACCAGGCCGAAAGACTGATGCGAATACGGAGTCTCGGCCAATGCTGCAAAAGCCGTGCGAAGGCTTCTTGGGCCACGTCCTCCGCCTCGGCCGGATTCGACGTCGAGCGGAGCGCCAGTCGATAGACGAACGGATAGTATTCGCGAAAGATGTCTTGAAAAGCCGCATCTCCCGTATCCAGCACTAACGCACCGATCTCTTCCAAAAGTCTCCTTCGTTCGATCGATCTTTCAACTATTCAGACCCCGGCGGACCGGTATTTGTGACAGTCTCGCCTGGATTGTATCAAGATAGTGCGATCACGGCAGAGTGTCTTTAGGGACGAGGTCGGGAATTAAGTAAGTTGATGGACCCCCGTATATGCAATAAAATTAGGCTTTTATTCTAATTTCAGGGCTGTGGTTGTGTGGCATTAAAAGTGAAAACATTCCCAAAAGGGGTTCATCCAAAGGACCGCAAAGACGCGACGCGCGATAAGCCGCTAGAAGAATTCGGGCGCCCCCCGCTGATCGTCTTGCCGCTTCAGCAAAGTGCCGGAGTAGCGTCCAAGCCGCTGGTGAAGAAAGGTGATTCAGTGCTGGCGGGAGAGAAGATCGCCGAGGCCGACGCCTTTATCTCGGCGCCGCTGCATACCCCGGTCTCGGGGACCGTGAAGTCTATCGTCCCCCGTATGCATCACACAGGGCTGAAGCTCATGAGCATTGTCATGGAGCCGGATGAGGAGCAGCGTTGGGTCGAACTGACGCCCGGCCCCGATGATCCGGATCCGGAATATATCCGCAAGGCCGTCCTCGAGGCCGGTATCGTCGGCCTTGGCGGGGCCGCCTTTCCCACCAGCGTCAAAATATCTCCGCCTCCGGAGATGAATATTGATACAGTGATAATCAACGGCTGCGAGTGCGAGCCTTACCTGACTGTCGATCACCGGCAGATGGTCGAGAATTCCGAGGCGATCGTCGACGGGCTTAAGTTGCTCATCAAAGCGCTCGGCGCCGGGCGGGGGATCATCGGCATCGAGGACAATAAGTCTGAGGCGATCGAAGCCATGCGCCGCGCGACAGCCGATACGGATTTCGAAGTGATGACGCTTCAGACGAAATACCCGCAGGGCGCTGAGAAGCAACTCATCGATGCGCTGCTCGGGCGGGAGGTCCCTTCCGGCGCTTTGCCGGGGCATGTAGGCGTAGTGGTTCAGAATGTCAGCACGGCCGCGGCTATTTCGGCGGCGGTGCGAGAGGGAAGGCCTCTGACGCGCCGGGCCGTCACTATCAGCGGCAGCGGGATCTCTGAACCGAAAAACCTGCTGGTTGATATCGGTACGCCCGTCAAGGACCTGATCGATTATTGCGGCGGCCTCACCGATGAAGCGGCCAAAGTGATCATCGGGGGGCCGATGATGGGATCGGCAGTGGCCTCGCTCGATGTTCCGGTCGTCAAGGCGACATCCGGCGTTATTGTTTTGTCGCGTGACGAATTGACCGAGATGGACTTCCAGCCGTGTATCAAGTGCGGCCGCTGCGTCGAGGCGTGCCCGATGGGGCTGATGCCCAACCGCCTTAGCGTCATGTCCGAGGTGGGGATCTGGGACGAGATGAAAGACGCGCACCTCTTTGATTGTGTCGAGTGCGGCTGTTGCTCGTTCGTCTGCCCTTCGAATCGGCCGCTGGTACAACAGCTCAGGCTGGCCAAGTATGAACTGAAGAAAGTTAAGGCCTAGGGAGAGCCGTGGCAGACGATAAACTCATAGTCACGACGTCACCCCACGTCCAATCGGACGAGAGCGTGCGGCGCATCATGTTCGCCGTCATCTATTCATTGTTACCGGCCGCTTTGGCTGCCGTATATTTTTTTGGCCTCCAAGCGATCATTCTATTGCTGGTCTGCGTCGGGGCCTCGCTGGCCACGGAATATATCTTTCAGCGGGTACGTAAGAAGCCGATCACCATCTGGGACGGCAGTACTATTATCACGGCGCTGTTGTTGGCGCTGACGCTGCCGCCATCGCTTCCGATCTACATGGCGGCCATCGGCTCTGTTGCCGCCGTAGCGCTCGGTAAGCAGATCTTCGGCGGTATCGGCCAGAACATCTTCAATCCGGCGTTGGTGGGCCGGGCCTTTTTGCAGGCCTCGTTCCCGGTTGCCATGGCCACCTGGACCACCCCGATCACTTGGGGGGAGAAGGCAGTTGACGCCACTGCCGCCGCCACGCCCCTGGGGCTTTTCAAGTTTGAGCAACAGACGACAGCGCTGGCCAAGCTTTTCTTCGGGAATGTCAGCGGTTCTCTAGGGGAGACGTCAGCGTTAGCCCTCTTGATAGGCGCCGGCTATCTTTACTATCGGGGCTACATCGAATGGCGTATCCCGGTTTCAATAATCGCCACGGTCGCTGTCATGAGCGGAGCGTTTTGGTTGATAGATCCGTCGCGTTATCCCGACCCGTTATTCATGGTGCTTTCCGGCGGTTTGATCATCGGGGCTTTCTATATGGCGACGGATTATGTCACCTCGCCCATCACTCCCAACGGTAAGCTGGTTTTTGGGATCGGGATCGGGATCATGATCGTTATTATCAGGACCGGCGGGGGCCTGCCGGAGGGTGTCATGTACGCCATATTGCTCTTCAACGGGTTGACGCCGCTGATAAACCGATACACCAAGGCCAAGATATTCGGAGGTCACGCAACCGCCGGTTGAGCCGGGCGCAGCGTGGATACAGAATAAATATGAAATCGGTAAAAATCGTCATCATT
Source organism: Actinomycetes bacterium (assembly GCA_030605305.1). Classification (GTDB taxonomy): domain Bacteria; phylum Actinomycetota; class Aquicultoria; order CAJVYJ01; family JAUVQD01; genus DAOUYN01. The sequence goes on along the minus strand of JAUWIO010000148.1, from coordinate 454 downwards.
CTCACGATCGTCGGTATCATCTCCGGAGGAGCGCTCGCTGTCGTTTTCTCTTATGCCAACCCGCTTATCCAGGAGAACAAGCGCTTGGCCACGAACGAGGCAGTCAAAACGGTTGTGCCGGGCGCCTCAACGGTCAAACCGGCGCGGCGTCAAGGTGTCCAGATATACCGGGGCCTCGACAGCGACGGCCGCCTGAAGGGCTACGCCTTCCCGGCCGAGTTTTCCGGGTTTCAGGGCAAGATCAGGATCATGATCGGCGTCGACCCTGATTTTACGAAGATCACCGGCTTGGATGTCCTCGAGAATATCGAAACGCCGGGCCTCGGGAACAAGATCGTCGATGAATCTTGGCGGAGCGGTTTCAACGGGCTGAACGCCGGCGAGGGGATGAGCTTAGTAAAGAACCAGACGGCCGATAAAAGCGCGAACGAAGTTGAAGCGATAACGGGTGCTA
>JAUWIO010000012.1 GCA_030605305.1 Actinomycetes bacterium | reverse complement strand
TTTGACTTTGTCTTTCGTCTCGGGAAAGAGGGTCATCTGGTCTCCCGGGTGATCACCCATCCCGGACACGCCAACGCCCTGTTGGCAGCGCTCCAAGAGAACATCGAAAAATACGAAGCGAAATTCGGCACGCTGTCCCCGGAGCCGCAACCGCAGACCCTGCACTAATGACCATTGCCTGTTGCGGCTTTGCGTCGTAATATCTACCAGTGACCCGACCAGCAACTTTAAAGACTTACTTGCACAGCGCGCGGACCATACTGCTCCTCGCCCTCTTCGTCATGCTGTTGGCTGCCTGCGATCGCACGGCCCAATCAACTCAACCCGATGGCGGCTCGAACGCACAAGCATCAAAAGCTTCGACCTACGAAGTACACGCACGAAAAGATGAAAGCCACAAAGCCACGACCAAGCCGATCTCCGGCTATACCAAAAAGCAACTAGACGCCTTGCCGATGGCCAAGAAGATCGTCTACAAGGCGGTCATCCCGGAATCCTTCAGTGCCAACCAGACGGAGGCGACAATTGAGAAATTCATCGCCGATATGACCCCCAAAGACAAAGACATCGACGAGATCCAAGTCTATATCTACAGCGAAGAATCCAGGCTAAGCGGCGATTATGACGTGGCCATGGGGATATGGGCTCCCAACGGTAAGTTGGGCACGGTCAGCGCGGCCGTTGCCACGGGCAACAATCGCGACGATTATTCAATCAAGCGCCACATCCGCCCGAACCTGCAGGAAAACCTGGATCGGCGAGGTAAGTTCCAACACAATGAGATGGACGGCCTGACAGAGGAAGACAAGAAGGACATCGACCACATCCTGGAAGATCTGGAAAACCAGTCGGCGACGAACCCAGTCAGCCCGCTTCGCTAGAGAAAGCCCCACCGCCCAGCCAGTTAAGAGCTTTGGCGATAGACCCCGCACTCGGGACACTGACTCTCTAGGAACTCGACCTCATCGTAGATATCCTGACTTTGCGCGAGAGCATCGTCATCGTCTTTGAGGTCTTGGAAAAAGAGCGTCGCGTACCTATCGACAGCAAAGACAAAGGGCGGCTCAAGCTGGCCTAACTGTTCGAAGTCGAACAATTCGCGACCGTGGCCGTCTTCGTCGCTTAGAAGCGGGTATGGGATCTCGTTATCTTCGGCGAAAGCCGCCAGCTGCTCTTGAGTATGCGGGGCGACCCCGACCACCTCGGTCTTTTGCCGACGCCATTTTTCGTGATCTTTGGCGAAGGCCTTCAGCATCCCGCTACAGAATGGGCAATCGACGTCGTGCGCGAAGAATATGACGATATTCTTGCGGCGCAAGAGCGGTTTGATATGCCACCACTCTTGCCGGTGGGACCGCAGAGAGAGTGCCGGGACGAACCCTTTCGCTTTTATGTCGGGAACCGGCTTCATAACGTTTCTTACCCAATCCGTCCCGGGGTGGACAGGGGCAACTATGTCAATTAAGCTAACCTGTCATGGGGTCATACGGAGAGTGAGAGATTGAGCTGGGCGCAAGAGCTTGAATCGATAATAACGACGGCCACGGCGGCGATCAAGGCTGCCGGCTCGACGTCTGAGTTAGAAGAGATCAAGGTCGAGTATCTGGGCCGAAAAGGCGCCTTAACGACACTATTAAAAAATGTCGGATCGCTCACGGCCGAAGAAAGGCCCCAAGCGGGGCAATCGGCGAATGCCGTGAAGAAAGAAATCGAGGCCGGCCTCTCCGAACGGGCGGCAGCCCTGGAATCGACCGAACTCGACCAACAGCTCTTGGAGGGCTCAGTCGACACTTCGCTTCCCGGCCGGCGCCCATCGGTCGGCGGCAAGCATATCCTCAACCAGATAACCGACGAGATCCTCGAAATATTCCTGGGCCTTGGCTACAAGGTCGCCGAGGGGCCGGAGGTCGAAGTCGACTGGTACAACTTTGAGGCCCTTAATATGCCGCCGGAACATCCGGCACGCTCTCTGCAAGACACTCTCTACGTCGGCGATGAAAACCAGGCCGTCTTGCGCACGCATACCTCGCCGGTCCAAGTCCGGGTGATGGAGAAGGAACGCCCTCCCGTCTATATAGTAGCGCCGGGACGGGTCTTCCGCCGGGATGTCGTCGATCCGACGCACTCGCCGATGTTCCACCAGATCGAAGGCTTCGCGGTCGATAAAGACGTCAATTTCGGCCACCTTATCGGCACTCTGGAGACATTCATCCACACGATGTTCGGCAAAGACCGCAAAGTCCGGTTGCGCCCGCATTTCTTCCCCTACACCGAACCGAGCGCGGAAGTCGACGTCTCCTGTATCGTCTGCGGCGGCAAAGGTTGCCGAGTCTGCAGCCACACGGGCTGGCTCGAGATACTCGGGTGCGGGATGATCGACCCGAACGTTTTCAAGAATGTCGACTACGATCCCGAGGAGTATTCGGGCTTCGCCTTCGGCATGGGCGTCGAGCGGATCGCGATGCTCAAGTACGGCATCAACGACATCCGCCTCTTCTTCGAAAATGATATGCGGTTCTTAGGACAATACACGTGAAGATCACCCTGAACTGGCTAAAAGAGTTCGTCGACTTTGACTTGTCGGCCGAAGAGCTGGCTGATAGATATGATCTATCGGGTACGGCCATCGAAAGTATCGAATACTTAGGAAAAGGCTTCGAGCGGGTGGTGGTCGGCGAGGTCCTGGAAGAAAATAAACATCCGGATGCCGACCGGCTCCAGGTCTGCGAGGTAGATATCGGCACTGAGCGCGTCACTATAGTCTGCGGGGCCCCTAACGTGGCTGTCGGACAAAGAGTGCCGGTGGCCCGGCCCGGTGCCGTCCTGCCCAATGGGATGGAGATCGGCGAGACAAAGATCCGGGGCGTGGCCTCGGCGGGCATGATCTGTTCGGAAAAGGAGCTCGGCTTGGCCGAAGAGGCGGCCGGCATCATGGTCTTAGCAGCTGACGCCCACCCGGGAGACCAGGTCGGCGCCCTGCTCGGTGTCGACGATTGGCTTCTGGACCTTGAGATCACCCCGAACCGCCCGGATTGCATGAGTATGATCGGCATGGCGCGGGAAACCGCCGCTCTGGTCGGCACAAAGATCCGGCGCCCGGAGGTCAAGCTGACTGAGCACAAGGAAAATATCGACTCGGTCGTCGCTGTGCCCATCGAAGCCCCGGACTTATGCCCGCGCTACAGCGCCCGCTACGTCGACCAGGTGAAAATCGGGCCGACACCGCCTTGGATACGCCGCCGCCTCGAAGCTGCCGGCATCCGTTCGCTCAACAATGTCGTCGATATCACTAATTATGTCTTGCTGGAAACGGGGCAACCGCTCCATGCCTTCGACTATGATCTGCTGCGCGACGGCAAAATAATAGTCCGGAGGGCGGCGGCGGCCGAGAAACTCGAGACAATAGATCACGTCGTCCGGGAACTGACCACCGACCACCTGGTTATCGCCGACGGCGCCCGGGGCGTGGCCCTGGCCGGCGTCATGGGCGGACTTGAGAGCGAGATCAACGATAAGACGACGAAAGTCTTGATCGAATCGGCCAACTTTCACGCGCCCAATATCCGCAAGACCTCTCGCTCACTTGGTCTGATCAGCGAGTCCTCTCTCCGCTTTGAAAGAGGGGTCGATATCAACGGGACAATCTACGCGGTCGAGCGGGCCGCGCAATTGATAGCCGAAACAGCCGGCGGGCGGGTCTGGTCGGGGACACTCGATGCCCACCCGGCGCCGCGGGCACCTGAGAACGTCGAACTGCGTCCGAAACGCGTCCATGCCGTCCTGGGCATCGAACCGCAGGTGGACAGATTCACAGATATATTGACCGGTCTCGAGCTTGAGGTCGAGACCGGACCGAAGGCCGGTAGCCCGATGACGGTGACCGTGCCGACCTTCAGGGTCGACCTCCAACGCGAGATCGACCTGATAGAGGAGATAGCGCGTTTTCATGGACTTAATAACATCGAGCCGAGGGTCCTGCCGAGTTCGAATCCTGAGCGCGGCCTGAGCCCGGAGCAGAAGTTCGTCCGGTCGCTCCGCGATTTCTTCATCGGCGCCGGTTTCATGGAGGTCATCAACTATAGCTTTATCAGCCGGCAGGAATTGGACAAGCTGGGATTGCCCGCGGACCATATCTGGTCCCAGGCGCCCCTGCTCGCCAATCCGCTCTCCGAGGACCAGGCGCTCCTGCGCACGACCCTGCTCTCAAGCCTGCTGCAGACTGTGACTCACAACTACAATCGAGGCCAAAAAGACCTGGCTGTCTTTGAGATCGGCAATATCTTCCGGCCGGCCGGCGACGTCCCGGAACAATCTATGCGGGTGGCCGGCATCCTGACCGGCCGGGTCCGCCCGAGCGCCTGGCACGAACCTCAAGGCTTAGAAGCCGATTTCTATGACCTGAAGGGGCTCTTCGAGCTGATCTGCGACAAGATGTCTCTCGATGATTGCCATATCGAACCCGCGGAGCACCCGGCGCTCAGCCCCGGGCAGGCGGCTGAACTCATATCCGGCGCGGACGCGGTGGGCTTTTTCGGCACCGTCCACCCGCAGATCCAAGAGAACTACGGGCTGCGCCGGCCGGTCTTCGCCTTCGAGGCCGATGTCTCCCGCCTCTTCCAGCAATCCACGGCCGAGCCGGCCTTCCACGAAATACCGCGTTTCCCGGCCGTCGACCTTGACCTGGCCATGATCGTCGACGACAGCGTCGGCTGGGGAAGTCTTGAACACCTGGTCCGCCAGACCGGGTCGCCGCTCCTAAAACGCGTTCACCTCTTCGACGTCTACCGCGGGGAGGGCGTGCCGGAAGGTAAGAAAAGTCTGGCGTTCAATCTGAGCTATCAGGCCGCGGACCGGACATTGACGGACAGTGAAGTCGACCACATCCAAAAGCGCATAATCAAGCGCGCCGCGCACGAACTCGGCGCCCAGCTCCGCGACTGAATTTCAGCCGCGGCCGCGGCCAAAAAGCACGATCAACCCTAGTGGCTACCCATAAACGGCATTTGACACACCTGCTGCGTTTGTTAACATGTGCTCCGGTTCTTGGAGGCTTTCTTCCTCCCGGGCCGATTTTAAATTAGGGGGACTATATAGGTGAAACGCCTTATTTTCTTTACACTTACACTACTATTACCGGCTTTAGCGGTCCCGATGACCGCTTCGGCCGCCACTCCGGGGGAAGGCAAGACCATCGCACTCGACGCCGGCCACGGCGGAGCCGATCCCGGCGCCGTCAATACCAATCCGGAGAACCCGGTCGCCGAGAAGGACCAGAACCGGGCCGTTGTCGATATTCTCAAGGAAAAACTTGAAGGTGACGGGGCTACGGTCATCGACGTCAGACCCGGCGATGAGACTGTCGATCTCTATGAACGCCCAAAACGCGCCAACGCGGCGGGGGCTGATATTTCTGTCAGCGTCCATCACAACAGCGCCACCCCATCCGCGAACGGCACGGAGACGTACTTCGCCGATGCCGGAGGCCAAAAACTGGGTGCGGCCCTGAACAGCCGTCTCCTCATGGGATTAGGCACACCGGACCGCGGTGTCCAGCAAAAAGTCGGTTTTGTCTTAACGCGCTTACCGACGATGCCGGCGGTCATTACTGAAGGATCATTCGTCACCAATGACGAAGAGGCCAAGAAGTGGACCCAGGGCGACCGGGCCGCAGTCGAAGCCGACTGCCTCTACCAGGGCATTAACGACTACTTCTCTGCTTAAATCACGCTGATTTCAAATTGAAAACAAGAGCGCCCTGTCTGGTTCACAAGATGGGGCGCTCTTTGCGTCTCGTTGGAATGCGTTTCTATGGAGTAGCGGGCCGCCAGAACTCGCCGCCGGCTTTGGGCTCTTTCGTCACTTCACCGGCTATAGCCAACTCTTCCAGCGCCGATAGAGCCGCCTGATGATCGAGGTCATAGACGACTGACACTTCGCGGGTGGCGACGTGGCCGTGGAGCGCCACAAAATCGGCCATCGCCAACAGCGGCATCTTATGCAACTCGGACGTGGCCAAACGCTTGAAGGCGTTCTCGTAGTCAGCGTAAGGGCGATACCCCGGCAGGGTGATCTCTGCCCCGTCCTGGTTGACAACGATCATCGTCGGAAAACCGCTGATACCGCGGCGCCGGGTCTCAGCGAGGTCGGCGAAGAACGCCTCTCGCGCCCCGGCCCGATAGTCGGCTTTGAAGCGGACCATATCAAAATCCAACGACTCGGCCAGCTCAAACAGAACACTTTCCTTTGAGATGTTCCGCCTTTCCGTCATGACCGCTTCGCGCAGACGGCGCAGATACACCTCAGCCCAAGCCTCATCCTGTGCTTCGGCCGCCTTATAGGCGATACAGCCGGGATAGGTCGAACTCGGCGGATCCTCCAGCCAAACGCCCTCATCTATCGGCATGCCGCTTCGCTCGGCGACCTCGACCCAATGCGGTGCGACCTGTTCGGCCCGTTCGATCTGATTGCGGGAATCGAAAAAATTCTCCCAAGCTTCCAGGAGTCCACCCATTTTATAAACGATTCCGACCTGGCCGGGATAGTCGGCTTTTATCTTCTTGATGATGGGTTCGCTGGCCCAACACCATGAGCAGTCGGGGTCGGTGAAGTAGAGGAGTTCCAAGCTTGGGCGTTCCTCCCGCGCGCTTGACGCGCGTTTCGGTTCGAGATCGAGCCTCACCGTCCACCACCTCTTTACCGCCGTAACCGTTATTCTCTCTCTTAGCCCCGCCTCTGGCAAACCCATGACGCGCCTCACACTTGACTAGATTTCCGGAACATGTATAATTTGTGAATATTTATGCAATATTTATGTAATCGGAGTAATGATGGACAAGATCGAAGCAACGATACTCGGCGGTTCCGGCTTCAGCGGCGCCGAGCTGATCAAACTGCTGGCAGGGCATCCGTTCGCCCGCCTCGCCGCGGCGACGTCGACGACCTATGAAGGCCGGGCGGTCTCCGATCTTTACCCCGGCCTAGATGGCCTGACCGAGCTGGTCTTTACCAAGCCCGACCTTGAAGCGGCGGCCGCTGCCGATTTGGTCTTCCTAGCGCTGCCCCACGGGCAGGCGCATAAACTCGTGCCCGAATTGCGGGCGGCCGGGCCTGCCAAGATCATCGATCTGTCCGGCGACTTCCGCCTGCCGGCGGATGATTATAAAAAGTGGTACGGACAATCGCACGCGTCACCTGAATTACTCGGTGAAGCCGTTTACGGCCTGACCGAGTTAAACCGCGAAGCCATCGCCAAGGCATCGCTGATCGCCAACCCCGGATGCTTCCCGACCGGTGTTATTTTGGCGGGGGCACCGCTCTTTGCCGGCGATCTTGTCAAAGGCGACATCATCGCGAACTGCCTGACCGGCGTCTCCGGGGCCGGGCGGGCGGGTACCGCAGCCACCCATTTTTGCCGGATCGACGAAAGCGCCGCCGCCTATAAGACGGGCGGAGCCCATCAGCACACTCCGGAAATGGAGCAGGCGCTCGGACCGGATGCCCGAGTCTCATTCACACCAATATTATCGCCGGTCTCTCGAGGCATCTATTCGATAGTCACCGCCGAACTTAAATCACCCGCGACCGTCAGCGACCTAGAAAATCGCTTCGCGGACTTTTACCGAAACGACCACTTTGTCCGGATCCTGGGGCCCGGAAAGGTCCCGGAGATGAAAGCAACGGCGGGTTCGAATTTCTGCCATATCGGCCTCGCCGTCGATAAACGCCTCGGGCGGGTCACGATCGTCAGTGCTATCGACAATCTTGTCAAAGGAGCCTCTGGCCAGGCAGTACAAAACATGAACCTGATGTTTGGCCTTGAAGAGACAGCCGGACTAAAAACAGCCGGACTCTACCCGTAGCCCACGACGAGACCCAATACTAGAGAGAAGTGAAGGATGTCAGCTAAGATCATACCGAACCGCGGAGTCAGCGCGCCCACCGGATACGAGGCCGCCGGGCTCGCCTGCGGTATCAAGGCCAGCGGCAAAAAAGATCTAGGCCTCGTTTGGTCGGAGACCCCGGCGGCGGTCGCCGCCGCTTTCACGACCAATAAGGGCGTGGCCGCCCCGGTTACGGCCTGCCGGGAAAATCTCGAGGAGAAAACACGGGCGATCATCGTCAACAGCGGTAATGCCAATGCCTGCACTGGGCGGCAGGGTCTCGAAGCCGCCTGGGAGATGATCGACCTGACGGCCGGAACCTTCGGGCTCGACCCGAGCGAAGTGCTGGTCGCCTCGACCGGGATAATCGGCCAACCACTGCCGCTGCCCCCGATCAAAGATGGGATCGCGGCCCTCAAGCTGGAACGCAGCCAGGAAGCCGATGCTGACTTCTCGCGATCGATAATGACAACGGACGCCTTCCCGAAACAGCTGGCAGTGGAGATCGCAATGACCGGGGGAACGATCGTCATCGGCGGTGCTGCCAAGGGGGCCGGGATGATCGCGCCGGATATGGCGCCGCACGCGACCTTGCTCGCGTTCATAACTACGGATGCGCCGCTATCCGCGGCCCAGCTAAAAGAGCATCTGGAGATCACGCTCAAGAAGACTTTCAACGCGATCACCGTCGACGGCGATATGAGTACGAATGACTCAATATTCGCCCTGGCCAACGGGATGGCCGGAGATTTCGAGCTAAACCAAGGAGACCAGCGCGCGTTCCAGGAGGGGCTTGACTACCTCTGCCTACAGCTGGCCAAGATGAGCGGCCGTGACGGCGAAGGGGCGACTAAAGTCATCACCTACAAGGTCGTAGGCGCTAAATCGAAAGACGAAGCCGAAAAGACCGCCCGGACGGTGGCGAACTCTCTATTGGTCAAGACTGCCTTCTTCGGCAACGACCCGAATTGGGGCCGGCTTCTTGCGGCTGTCGGTCGGGCCGGGGTCGACCTCGATCCGGGTGACCTCGATATTGACATCGGCGGCCTGCCGCTCGTCCGGTCCGGAAAAGGGACCGAGGTCGACGCGGTCGAAATAGCCGAGCGCATGAAAAGTGACGAGATCGAAGTCTGGATAAACCTTAACCGCGGCGGTCACCGCCGAACGATCTATGGTTGTGATCTGGGCTATGAGTACGTAAAGATAAACGCCGAGTACCACACATAAATGATAACCGGAGTCTGATCCTGCCATGAGTGACAAAGAAACGAACGAAATCGAACCGCAGGCCTGCCCGGTCCATCCGGACCGGCAGACGTATCTGAAGTGTGCGGAATGCGACCGCCCGATATGCGAAAAATGCATGGTCCAGACACCAGTCGGCATGAAGTGTCCCGAATGCGCCCGCCATCGCGGGCGCATAGTAGGACATGCCAAGCCCATCTACTTTGTCCGGGCAGCCGCGGCTGGAACCGGAGCCGCGATCGTCGGCGGAATCGTGATGGGCATCCTGCGGTCGATAGTCCCTTTTGGGACGATCATCCTGGCGTTTTTGGCCGGCATCGGGATGGGCGAAGTGGTCAGCCGGGCTGCCCGGCGCCAAACAGGTCTGTACTTCCAGATCATCGCCGGGGTCACCACAGCCTTAATGTTCTTCTTCGCCGGCTATTTCGATCTTTTGAGACCCAATCCTATCGGCTGGGTCATCGGCCTACTCGGCACGTACTTGGCGATAGCCAAATTGAGCGATTGACGGCAGCACGGGACTAAAAGACAATTAGAGAGTGAAGGTCAAAAAATGAAGGACATACACCAGCGCGCGGCTATCTTGATGGAGGCATTGCCTTATATCAAGTCGTACCACGGCAAGACCGTTGTCATCAAATACGGCGGCGGCGCGATGACCAGTGCGGAACTAAAAGAGAAAATAGCCTCGGACATAGTCTTGATGAAATTGGGCGGGATCCGACCGATCATCATCCACGGCGGCGGCCCGGAGATAACCAATTTTATGAAGCGCCTCGATTTAGAGGTCGAGTTTGTCGGGGGGCTGCGAAAAACGACCGCGGAGACGATGGACATCGTCAAGATGGTCCTGGTCGGCAAGGTCAATAAGGAGCTCGTCGCCCTCGTCAATCGCCATGGGCGCATGGCCGTCGGGCTCTCCGGGGACGACGGCAACCTGCTGGTGGCCCGAAAGAAAGCCCATGAACCGGACCTCGGTTTTGTCGGCGAGATCGAGCAGATCAACTCAAAGATACTCTTGGACCTGCTCGATGACGGATACATCCCGATCATCGCCTCGATCGGCGCCGGCGAGAATGGCGAGAGCTATAACATCAACGCCGATACGGTGGCGGCGGAGGTGGCGGCGGCCATCGGGGCCGACAAAATAATCTTCCTCACCGATGTCGAGGGTCTCTACCGCGACTACGGGCAGGAGCACACGCTCATCAGCTCCCTCGACTACGACGAATGCGCGGCCCTGGTCGACTCCGGAAAACTTGAGGGCGGAATGCTCCCGAAAATGCAAGGATGCCTGCTGGCGCTCGAAGCCGGCGTGGGACGGGCGCATATCCTAAACGGGACTACGCCCCACTCGATGCTCTTAGAGATATTCACCGACGAGGGCATCGGCACCATGATCCACCCGGTCGGAGAGCCCGCGGTCAATATCGATCCCGGTATAAAGGTAGACGTCTGATGACCGACTGGCCCGCCCTGGACCGACAAGTGCATATCAACACCTACGCCCGGCTCCCGGTCATCCTCGAGCGGGCGGCCGGGACAAAGTTGTGGGACATCGACGGGAAAGAATACATCGACTTCCTATCCGGGCTGGGCGCCGTCAATCTCGGCCATTGTCGCGCCGAAGTCGTCGAGGCTGTCTGTGACCAGGCGGGGCGCCGCGACCACGTATCGAACCTTTTTTACTCGCCGGTCCAGATCGAGCTGGCCTCGCGACTCGCCAAGAAGGCCGGCGGACGGTGTTTCTTCGCCAACAGCGGTGCCGAAGCAAATGAGGGCGCTCTGAAATTAGCGCGGCGCTGGGGCAAAATAACGCACGGTCCGGACAAGACGGGCGTCATTTCCGCGCTGGGGTCTTTTCACGGGCGGACTCTGGCGACGCTCACGGCCA
>JAUWIO010000088.1 GCA_030605305.1 Actinomycetes bacterium | reverse complement strand
TGAGCGACGTCGACCACCGCTTCATCCGCCGGTACCTGGCGTATTTAAGTAATTTTCATTTGGCTCGAACGACATTGGCGCGTAAAACGGCATCGGTGCGCTCGTTCTTCCAATACTTGCACCGGCACGTGCAGGCGCTCCAGAGCAACCCGGCAGCGCTGGTATCGTCGGCCAAATCCATTCGCAAGCTGCCAAACGTGCTAAAGGTGGCGCAGGTTGATGCCTTATTGGCAGCCCCCGATACGGGGTCGGCTCTTGGCCAAAGAGACCAGGCGATCTTGGAGACACTTTACGGAGCGGGCTTGCGCGTCTCCGAACTGGTAGGACTTGATCTTGACAGCTTTAATGACGTCGGCAGAGAAGTGCGAGTTCTCGGGAAAGGGAGCAAAGAGCGCTTGGTGCCCCTTAATCCCCGGGCCGCACAGGCTCTATCGCAATATATCGCCGACGGCAGGAATACGAGCGTTCGCAACGACAGGGGCCAGGGAGCCGTCTTCTTGAATAGAAACGGCGGCCGCTTAACGGCTGGGTCTGTCCGGCGCCTTGTCCATAAATACATCGATAAGACCGCTATTGCCGCCGGTGTGACGCCGCATACTTTGCGACACGCATTCGCCACTCATCTACTCGAAGGCGGCGCCGACCTGCGGGCTGTCCAGGAGCTGCTCGGTCACGTTGATTTATCGACGACACAGATTTATACTCACCTGAGCAAGGCTGAGCTGCGAAAAACCTACTTAAGGGCGCACCCTCGCGGGGGCGCGGGGCAGCGGCATGGCGGCGCAGACGGACTACACACGGGGTCTCTTAGTGAAAGAAGTTAAAGAAGTAGAGATGACCGGGCTCTGGCATGATTTCAAGGACACGAATAGCCAGGACGCCCGCGACAGGCTCATTCTGCACTACAGTCCGCTTGTCAAATATGTGGCCGGGCGAGTTTCGGCCAATCTGCCGCAAATGATCGAAAACGCGGATCTCGTCTCTTACGGGATCTTTGGCCTCATAGACGCCATCGAGAAATTCGATCTCAGCCGCAAGATCAAATTCGAGACTTATGCGATGTCGAGGATCAAAGGGGCCATCATCGATGAGTTGCGGGCGATGGACTGGGGGCCGCGCTCTGTCAGGTCGAAAGCCAAGGACCTCGAGGGTGCCATGCTTCGACTTGAAAACCAATTCAAACGCGTCCCGACCGATGAAGAAGTCGCGGAGGAGATGGGCATCTCGATTACCGACCTCCACGGCATCTTGACTCAGATGAGCTATACCTCGGTCATCGCCCTTGAAGAGCAATGGGCTGTCGGAGGTAACCGGGAAGACAAGGTCAGCCTCATCGAGATGATAGAGGACAAGTCGACCGCCGGCCCTGTAGACAGCTTTGAGCTTGCGGAGATGAAAGACATCCTGGCCGATGCGATTGACAGATTACCGGACCGGGAAAAGACCGTCATAGCCCTATATTACTATGAGAATCTGACACTAAGAGAGATAGGCGAGGTTCTCGGGGTGACGGAATCACGGATTTCGCAACTCCACACAAAGGCGATAATCCGGCTCAAGGGCAAGTTGCGTCTGGCCAAAGCGCACCACGCCTGATTTTTCCGTTCAGGTTGCTTATCTCAAAACCGCTATGTTAAACTCTGCGGAATCACACACGCCCATGGACTTGCCTTCGTTGGTGCCGAAAGGTCGAAGGCGGGGAAGAAGTGGAGCGGAGGAGAAACCAAGAGAGGAGGTGCCGAAAGATGGCAGTTGTCTCAATGAAAAGTCTGCTTGAGAGCGGTGTTCATTTCGGGCATCAGACGCGTCGTTGGAACCCGAAAATGAAGCCGTACATCTTCACCGAACGTAACGGGATTTATATCCTGGATCTTCAGCAAACGCTCTCCCTGATCGAGGAGACCTACGAGTTCGTTGCCGATCTCGTTTCTCGTGGCGGAACGCTGCTTTTTGTAGGAACTAAGAAGCAGGCCCAAGAGGGCATTGTCGAAGAAGCGACGCGGGCACAGATGCCGTACGTCAGCCATCGTTGGCTTGGCGGGCAATTGACTAACTTCGAGACGATCAAGAAGCGGATCGATAGGCTGCGCGAGCTCGACGAAATGGATACCGACGAAAAATTCACCCATCTCCAAAAGAAGGAGAAGCTCAAGCTCAAGGTGGAGAGAGCGAAGCTCCAACGCAACCTCGGCGGTATTAAGACGCTCGACCGGACCCCCGACGCGATCTTCGTCGTCGACCCGCGTAAAGAGCTGATCGCTGTTCAGGAAGCGCGGCGGTTGGATATCCCGATCATCGCTATCGTCGACACGAACTGTGATCCCGACGAGATCGATTACGTTATCCCTGGCAATGATGATGCTATTCGGTCGATCAATCTAGTTACCAAGATCATGGCCGATGCCGCTTTGGCCGGCCTGCAAAGCCGACCGCAGCCGGAAGAGCAAGAAGCGGCACAAGCTTAAAGAACTTTTTTGGAGGAGTGTAAATGAGTGTTGCACCTGCGCTCGTAAAAGAGCTGCGCGACAAGACTGGTTGCGGCATGATGGACTGCAAGCGGGCGCTGGAAGAGACAGGAGCCGATGTCGATGCGGCTGTGGATCTTTTGCGCAAAAAGGGCCTGGCAGATCTAGCCAAGCGGTCTGAACGATCGACCAATGAAGGCATCGTCGATGCGTACATTCACGGCGAGGGAAACCTAGCGGTCCTTGTCGAGGTCAATTGCGAGACTGATTTTGTCGCCAGAAATGACGACTTCAAGCAGTTCGCGCATGATGTCGCAATGCAGGTGGCGGCGGCTAGTCCGCAGTTCGTCACCAGAGACGAGGTCCCGGAAGAGCTGGTGAAAGCAGAGCGCGAGATCTATCGCGCGCAAGCTCTACAAGAGGGGAAGCCCGAGAAGATCGTCGACAAGATCATCGACGGCAAGGTAGAAAAGTTTTTTAAAACGGTCTGCTTGATGGAACAGGTTTTCATTAAGGACCAAGACAAGACAATCGAAACGCATCTCGGCGAACTCGTCAGCAAGATCGGAGAGAATATCTCGATCAGACGGTTCTCGCGTTTTCGACTTGGCGAAGAGCTGTAGGGGCTGCCTTGACGAACTTGCACTACAAGAGAGTCCTGCTAAAGCTAAGCGGCGAGGCGCTTTCTGGCGACTCCGGGTTCAGTATAGATCCCGGGGTCGTCCGGTCGATCGCCGACCAAGTCGGTGAGTTGATCGGCGATGGAGTGGAGGTCGCCATCGTCGTGGGCGGCGGCAATATCTTTCGAGGTCTCGCAGCGAGTGCACGAGGGATGGACCGGACGACCGGCGACTATATCGGCATGCTGGCCACCGTCATGAATGCCCTTGCCATCCAGGACGCACTGGACAAAGTCGAGGTCGACACACGGGTGCAGTCGGCGATAAGCATGCACGAGATGGCCGAACCGTATATCCGGCGCCGCGCCGTCCGCCATCTTGAAAAAGGGCGGGTAGTGATATTTGCCGCCGGGACGGGCAACCCCTACTTCAGCACCGATACAGCCGCTACTCTGCGCGCCCTGGAGATCAACGCCGAGGTCATACTGAAAGCGACCAAGGTCGACGGGGTCTATGATTCAGATCCTTTCGTCAATCCAAAAGCTCAGAAATTCAAATCACTCACTTATAGGGATGCACTTAATAAAGGCATTAAGGTCATGGATTCCACCGCTATTTCACTGGCAATGGACAACGAACTGCCGATCATCGTCTTCAGCCTAAATGAGGCAGGCAACATCAAAAGGGTCGTACAGGGTGAAAAGATCGGCACGATCATGGACGGAGGCCCACATTGATCGATGAGATTCTCAAGGATGCGGACGAAAAGATGAAGAAGTCGGTAATAGCGACCTCTCATGAGTTTGCCACGGTCAGGACGGGCAGGGCGTCAGGAGCGATCATAGAGCACCTGAGCGTCGATTATTACGGCACCAAGACACCGCTTAACCAGATGGCCAGTATCACCGTGCCGGAGCCTCAGTCATTGGTCGTGCAACCCTGGGACAAGTCGGCCCTCGAGGCCGTGGAAAAAGCGATCATGCAGTCCGATCTCGGTTTGTCGCCGTCGAACGATGGCAATATCATCCGGGTCCCGTTTCCGCTTCTCAGCGAAGAGAGACGCAAAGACCTCGTCCGCCACGTGAAGAAGCTGGCCGAGAACGGCCGGATCTCCGTTAGAAATATCCGGCGGGACGCTAATGAACGCATCAAGCGTCTCGAAAAAGAGCACGGGGTGGCGGAAGACGACGGTAAGCGCGCTCATGACGAATGCCAGGATCTGACAAATCAGCATATCGCTGAGGTAGATACCCTGGTTCAAGCAAAAGAACTGGAGATCATGGAGGTGTGATCCTCCGTGCTGACGACCTTACGCCGGCTCTTCGGACCGGCTCCTGAGCCAAATACGACGCTCGACCCGGAGCGGTTACCAAAACACGTGGCCGTGATCATGGACGGCAACGGTCGCTGGGCGCAAAAGCGCGGCCTGCCGCGTATCGCCGGACACCGGGCGGGCGCCAAAGTAGTGCGCGAATTAGTCGAGACAGCCGCCGAACTTGGAATCGGCCACCTGACCCTATATGCGTTTTCCGCCGAGAACTGGCGTCGTCCAAAGAACGAGGTCAGCGGGCTGATGAGACTATTCGAAGAGATACTCCAGTCCGAGCTGGAGGAACTTCACAAAAACCAGGTCAAGATAGAAGTCATCGGCGACCTCGCAAATGTTAGCGAAGGTACTCGCCGCCAGTTCGAGAAGGCGATCAAGCGCACTGCCGACAATACCGGATTACACTTGATCATCGCTCTTAACTACAGTGGGCGCGCAGATATCCTAAGGACTGTGAACGAGGCGCTTGAGCAGTCTGCCAAGACCGGGCAAGCGATCAAAATGGATGAAGACGCTTTCTCGGGCGCCCTGGCCACGGCCGGGGTCCCGGACCTTGAGCTTATCATCCGGACCAGCGGCGAAC
>JAUWIO010000068.1 GCA_030605305.1 Actinomycetes bacterium | reverse complement strand
TTCCTCGACCAAGCTTTACGTCTCGGGCAAGTGAATATGGAGGACCCGGACAGATATATAGAGGACAACTTATTGATAACTGACTATTTGTACGCCAGGGCTATCGACGAGGTCATCTCGATCGACCGCCCGCTGGTCATCGCTTTCCTGGCCCGGGCGATCAAGGCCACCGGCACGGATCGGTCCGAGAGCGAGTTTAGTGATTATCGGCGTCGGCTGGTAGCGGCCGCGCTGGAGATAGGTTCTTATCTGGGCGGTGTCGAGGGAGCACAGGCGAAAGCCGTCGCACAGGCCGCCGCGGGTGTTGGTGCGACCGGACTCGTCGAGTGGTCTGAGGCTTATCCGGCCGGCCCGGTCCGCGATTATTTGCGCCGCTTTGCGGCGCCGTCGGTGGCCTCCGGCTGATGCGCCTGCCGACCAAAAAGAGACCGGTTTCCGCCGGCATCGTCCGTCAACTAAAGAATTTCGAGCCATATTTCGCGACCGTCGTGCGCCCGGCCGTTCCGGGAATATCGGAGCCCGCCCTCAAGGCGATCGAGGCCGGAGGTAAGCGCCTGCGGCCCGCGCTCGTGATGATCGCCGCCGGTACAGGCGACGATGTGGATGAAGAGCAGCTCCTGCGGGCCTGTGCGGCGGTCGAGCTGGTCCACCTGGCTTCACTGGTCCACGACGATGTCCTGGATGCATCGAATACGCGGCGCGGCGTGAGCACGATAAATGCCGAGTACGGACGGCGCCGGGCCGTTATCATCGGCGATTACCTTTTCGGTCTGGCTTTCGACTTGCTGGCCGGCGGAAACGATAACGGCCTGATAGAGCCTTTAGCTAGGTCGGCGGTGGAGCTGAGCAGCGGGGAGTTGCGCCAGCGGCGGACACTGCGCGACCTTGACCAGTCGGTCGAAGACTATCTTGAGAAGATCTACGCGAAGACGGCCGCTCTTTTTGTGGCGGCGTGCGCCATGGGTGCGCGTTTGGCCGGACTTGGGAGCGAGCACGAACAGATCTTTAAGGACTACGCCGGCAGCCTGGGCATGGCCTTTCAGATATATGATGACATCTTGGATTTTACCGGAGACGAGGATGCTCTCGGCAAACCGGTCGGCAGCGATATTCGCGAAGGTACGGTTACCTTGCCGATGATATACGCGCTTTCGCTAGACAAAAGCCGCTCGGTCGGCGCCGCGTTGGCGGCCCCGACAACCGATGCCGTCAAGGCGGCTGTCAGCTCCGTACTTGAAGGCGGGGCCATCGATGAGGCAAAGAAAGTGGCCCGCCGTTATGTTGTATCCGCGCAAGCGGCAGCAGGTCTGTTACCGCAAAGCCAGTCCCGCAAAGACATGATATCGCTTGGCAATTTTGTCATCGACAGGTATCATTAGCGGCCATGCAACACCTCTTTAGTGCTAAATGGATACTGCCGGTCGGCGCGCCCCCTATCAAGGAGGGTGCAATAGTCGTGGACGACAGCAAGATCGTCGCCCTCGGCGAGACCGATGACCTCGCGGCCCGCTATCCTCAAGCCGAGTGTCGAGATTTCGGACGGTCGATCATCATGCCCGGCTTTGTCGATCTTCACACCCATCTTGAGTACACGGCTTTTCGAGGCGTTTGCGACGATCTCCCGTACACGCAGTGGAAGATCCAGCAGATACACAAGAGTCGGGCCTTGGATGAGGCTGACTGGCTGGCCTCGGCGCGTCTTGGCGCCATGGAGGCGGCCCAATCCGGAATAACGACCATTGCCGACATCTCGCCGCGAAGCGCCAACCTCAGGGCCGCGATCGAATTCGGATTGCGCGGTTTCGTCTTCTATGAGATGGCCGAGATGGACCGGAATAAGGTTGATTCGGTTATCGCAGAGGGACAGCGTTCGGTGGCTGAGTGGCAAGAGACGGCACACGGACACAAGATCGAGATCGGCATTGCGCCGATGGGCCCACAGGCCGCTTGTCCGCCTCTTATCAAGCAGAGTGCCGACTGGGCAAGAAGGGACGGCCTCAAGATATCGACCCACCTCGCCGGTTCGAAGGATGAATACGACTTTATCAAGCACGGCTCCTCTGAACTGGCCGGCTCCTACCGCGATGCCATGGGCTGGGGACACCTCTTATGGCAGCCGATGGGCGTCAGCCCGGTTCGATATCTTTTACAGTGGGGTTTCTTTGATAACGACGTTTTGGCTGTTCATTGTGTTCACGTCGATGAAGATGAGATCTATATCCTGGCCGAGCATGACGTGGCTGTGGCCCATTGTCCGAAGTGCAGCGCCAAACTGGGCATGGGGACCGCGCCGCTACGCGAGTTTGAGCGGGCCGGTATGCGGGTGGGTTTAGGTACGGACAGCCCGGCCAGCCAAAACATGATGGATTATTTTGACGAGATGCGGATAGGCCTGCTGTTTCAACGCGGGAAGAACCAGACGATCGCCAATGCGGAGGCGGAGGCCTTTGTCAGAATGGCGACACTGGGGGGCGCAAAAGCTCTAGGGCTCGAAGACGTGACCGGCTCGTTGGAGCCGGGCAAAGACGCCGATCTAGTCGTCGTCGATATGACCAGAAGCCACCAGAGGCCGTTGCTCGATCCTTATTCGGCCCTCGTGTATACGGCAAATCAAGAAAACATAATCCTCACCATGGGTTCAGGGAAGATACTCTACGATAGCGGGAGCATTCCCGACATCGATGACGAGAGCGTGATCGCACAGGTCGAGCCGGTCCAAATGAAGCTGAGGTAGATGAGCGAATCCGGGGTGGTCGTCAGCGTCCACGACGACCAGGCGATAGTAGAGATGGAAGCATCAAAGGAGTGCGAAGCCTGCGGCGCCTGCCGGTATACATCGACAGGCCGGATGGTGACCCCGGTCCGAAACTCGCTCGATGCCAGGGTGGGGGACACAGTTAAGATAGATATCGAACCCGAGATGGTGGTCACCGCCGCGCTCATCGTTTACATCCTGCCGATCGCCCTGTTCTTCGCTGGATACGCCATTTTCATGTGGCTCGGCGGTGTCGCCGGACTAAGCGGGGAGACCCCCGGAGTCATCGGCGGATTCGTTTTTCTGGTCGTTTCCTTCTTCGCCGTTCGGGCAGTCGATCAAAGCGCCGGAGTCAGTCGCCGTTATGAGCCGAAAATGTATGATATAATTCGACAAAATTCAGCCGGGAGGTAAGCACATTGGCAGAGGACGAAGTGGTAGAAAGTACGGAAGAGGATAGCGAGGTCGAGGCTACAGAGCAGACCGTCTCGCTTTTCTTGGCTATCGGGATGGTGGTCGGCTCTTTGATCATCGGGCTGGTAGTCGGATATATGGTGGCTCCCAAAGAGTCAACCAATCTAGCGAATCCGATAGGCGGCACGGGCACGGCGGCGCCGTCACTCAATGAGGACCAGCTTAACGAAGGAGTGCTCCCCAGCGGGCATCCACCCATTCCTGAGGTTGAGGGTGGGGCCACGACCGGTACGACCGGCACCGAAACGACCAGCACGGACGCTGGCAGCAGCGACGCTGAAACAGACGATGGCGCTGTTGATGAAGGCGACGATGTCGACGATGAGGATGCCGAAGAATAAGCACACAACGGTTTGAATCGATCCGGCAAGTGTTGAAAAAGATTGAACGAAAGGGCCACCATGCGGTGGCCCTTTTTCTTACAAGGAGTGACGATGAAAATTGACCTAGGCGGCCTGCCGCTGGGAATAGGGAGCCTGCCGCATACAGATATTGAAGCAGCCTGCCGTGTAGTGTTGGCCGCATTTCCAAAAAGTCCGTTCTGGCCCGAGCTACCCGCTCGAAACGGGCGGGAGTCGATGGGTGTGGACCAGGTGCGGGGCTTGCCGGGAGCGGTCATCGACGACGATGGCCGGCGCGCTTTTTTTGAACTTTCAGGTGACCTTAGTGGTGAGTTGGGTCGATTCTACGAGGCATATCTTTCTGAGAGTATCGATGGTTTTGCGGTCTCCGAGGAGTTCTTGCCTGGCCAAGCCGCCATGAGGCGCTTGGTCGAGGCCGGCGGCAGCCGTCCGGCCATACTGAAAGGCCAGCTGACCGGACCGACGACTTTGGGCTTGATGATGAAGGACTCCGAGGGCAAGGCGCTCCTCTATGACGACCAGATGATGGATGTACTAGTCAAGGCGACCAGGCTGAAGGCGCAGTGGCTCATCGCCAATATGTCTCCGCTCTGCGGGACCCCGGCCGTCTTCTTTGATGAGCCTATGCTTCAGTCGATCGGGTCGGCCTCGATCCCCATTGATAGGGAGACCGCCATCGCCCGGTTGCGGGAGATCGTGGACGGGCTCGACTGCCTGACGGGTGGCCATTGCTGCGGTAATACTGATTGGTCGATCATGATGGCCGCCGGTCTCGATGTCATCGCCTACGACGCCTGGAGTTTTGGGGACACACTCGGACTCTACGGCGCGGATCTGGGCGGTTTCATCGATCGGGGCGGGTATGTGGCCTGGGGGATAGTACCGGCCTCGTCCGAAGGGTCGGCCGTCGAAACGGACTTGCTCATCTCTAAGACCGAAGAACTTATCACCCGGACCGCCCGCGGGGCCGGCGTCCGCGAGGAGCTGCTCAGGGCGCGCGGCTTCGTGACGCCGAGTTGTGGACTTGGCAGTCTGACCGTGGTCGAGGCAGAGGAAATACTCAATAAGACCGCCGCTGTCTCTGCTGCTCTATGGGGGTAAGTTCGGATCGACTGACCGAAATACAAAGAAACTAAAGAAATAGTACGTAAAGTGTTTACTGATCGTTAGGACGGCGCTATAATCGGGCCAATGGTCAACGATCACTTGGTCGCCTTGTGGGAGAGGACCCGCGCTCTGGGTGCAGAATTCAAGTTCACTTTTGAACAGACCGTAATTCTCGCGGTCCTGGCTTTCCTGGCTCTGACAGGCGGCCTGCTGGCCGCGCGCGCGGCCCGGCCCCTACCGATAGCGATAGCGTCGGAGCGGGTTCCTGCAGAGCGTCAGGCGGCCACAGCCGCGACTACCGAAGGCCCCGAGGGCGAGAGTCGGCCCCTTCCCGCCCGATCCCCGGTAAAAAAGAAGCTCCTGGTCCATGTGGCCGGTGATGTCGCGAAGCCGGGTCTTCATCGGTTGATGCCCGGCGCGCGTGTGGCCGATGCGATCGAGGCGGCCGGCGGACCGACTGATACGAAAGCGTTGGATAATCTAAATCTGGCCGCTAAAGTGAGCGACGGGCAGAAGGTCTTGGTCGGCCTGACCCCTCCCGTGAGCACCGGTTCAGGCGGTTCAGCTGTAGCGGGTGTGTCTGAAATGCTTATCGGAATCAATTCCGCCGGTCTCCCGGAAATCCAGCGGCTCGACGGCATCGGCCCGGTCTTGGCTGCCAGGATAGTAGCCTGGCGCGAACGCCATGGCCGATTTCAGACAGTTTCGCAGTTGAACAAGGTCTCCGGCATCGGCCCCAAGAAGTATGCCGGACTCAAAGAACAAGTGCTGATCGACTAATGCCGCCAGTGACCCTGGTGGTCATTGCTTTAGCCGGGGGCATCGCCGTCGGCAGTGTCCTCGATATCCCGAGAGCCGGCGCTATCGCTTTGGCCCTGGCCGCGCTATTAGCCGCTCTGGCGTTGGCTCATCTCGGGAGCCACCCGGGGGGGAACAGCCGGGCGGTTGG
>JAUWIO010000186.1 GCA_030605305.1 Actinomycetes bacterium | reverse complement strand
ACTGCCGGAATGTCCGAGGCGACAAAGAAGCCGTCCGCATCGATCCCGAGGATAAGCGGACTGTTGCAGCGGGCGCCGATGATCTCCCGGGGGGAGCCGGTCGACAAGACCGCCAAAGCATACGAACCATCGACAACGGCCATCGCGTCTCTTACCGCCGCCTGGAGATCGCCCGTATAAGACTCTTCTATAAGATGAGCGAGGACTTCAGTGTCCGTCTCCGAAAGAAACTCATGCCCCCGTTCGATGAGGTCGGCTCGAAGATGATGGAAGTTCTCGATGATACCGTTGTGAACGATGGCGATCTTCCCGGCGCAATCGTAATGCGGGTGAGCATTGGCCTCCGAAGGGCCCCCATGCGTCGCCCAACGAGTGTGGCCGCTACCCATCGTCGCCGGCAGCGCCGAAAAGTCGATCGCCTCGTGGAGGTTGGCCAGATTGCCCTGACGCCGCACGCGCAAAAAATCACCGTTGTCCAAAACGACGATCCCCGCTGAATCATAGCCCCGATACTCGAGGCGCTTCAGTCCCTGAACGAGAATAGGAGCGCTCGCTTGCTCACCAATATATCCGACGATGCCACACATATTCCGCTTCCTCTATTTGCCTATCAAAGTCATATCTGCGCCTCGATAGCCGCGCAGATGTCCCCGGCTATGCGATCGGCCTTTTCCTGGGAGTCGGACTCGACCATCACCCGGATGAGCGGCTCAGTGCCCGAAGGCCGGACCAAGACCCGGCCACGGTCCCCGAGCTCTCTTTGTCCGGTGGCGATGACGTCGAGGACCGAAGGCGATTCTGCCAGGTGTTTGACCCCTTCGGCCCGCAAGTTCTTAAGGACCTGCGGGAAGGCGGTCATCACCCCGGCTAGTTCAGATATCTTCTTGCCTGTCTCATGCATTACCCGCAAGACTTCGGTCGCGGTGATCAGCCCGTCCCCGGTCGTATTGCGATCAAGGAAGATGATATGCCCGGACTGCTCGCCCCCGATTTTCAAGCCGCGATCGAGCATCTCCTGGAGGACATGCCTGTCTCCGACTTGGGGCTTGGTGACTTCGATATCGAGTCCGCGCATGGCCACATCAAACCCGATATTGGTCATAACGGTCACGCAGACACCGCGGGGTTCAAGGTCGCCGCGGTCGCGGTGATGGGCCGCGCACAGCGCCATGATATGGTCGCCGTCTATCTGCCTGCCGGTCTCATCTATTATCAGGACCCGGTCGGCGTCACCATCGAAGGCGATGCCGATATCGTAACCGTCACTGCGGACCAGCGCCTCCAGCCCCTCGGTGTGGGTGGAACCGCATTTGAGATTGATATTCGAACCGTCCGGTTCGATATTGACCGCCGTCACATCAAGACCGAGATCCCGTAGAACCTTCGGGGCGATATCGTGGGCGGCGCCATTGGCGCAATCGACGGCCACCTTCAAGGACATGCCGGTCGCCGAACCATTGCGAACGTGCTCCTCATAGAGTCGCAGGCCGGAATCATCCCTGACAACTACGCCGATTTCAGCCCCGGTCGGACGGTCGTCGCGATCAGTCTCGAGTAGGCGCTCGACTTCATCTTCTTGATCTTCCGAAAGCTTGAGGCCTTGGCTGTCAAAGAATTTTATACCGTTATACTCGGCTGGATTGTGCGAGGCCGAGAGAACAACCCCGCCGGCGGCCCCAAGTCGCCTGACCAGCCAAGCAACGACCGGTGTGGGGACGACGCCGATATCGAGGACATCGTGGCCGGCGGAGCAGATGCCCGCTGTCAGCGCCCCTTGGAGCATCGGCCCGGAAAGCCGGGTATCGCGACCGAAGATAATCTGAGAACGACCGGTGCATAAATAATCGGCGCCGGCCCGGCCCAACTTAAAAGCCAGCTCCGGAGTCAGCTCCTTATTCGCTATCCCCCGAACGCCATCGGTACCAAAATACTTGGGCACGCAACCTCCAACCTGCTAGATAATTTTCCCAAAATCCTCACTCAGTCACTGTTGCTTACCATTATAGCCAATGAAGGCTTTTGTGACATACGGTGAAGCAGCCAGCGCCTGCATGGCCAAGTATGACGGAGCGAACTCGATGATGTCCCCGCCCCGACCATGATAATCACCGGGCGCCTCGACGACGGTATGGTCACTGGTCACTCTGCGGACTTTCAACCCGGGCTCCACCGGGACCAAGTGCCCGGCGCCGATGTCTTGACAACCGATAGCCAGCGCCACGCTGGTTTTTTGCGCATCAAGCTTATTGGCTGCCTCCAGGATCTCCGCCCTGACCCTGACCGCGTCGGCATGGAACCCGGCGAGCCGCTCATTTTCGCTCGTCTCATGCCCCAACAAGAGGGCTTCGCCGACCCTGATGTGGTTCGCGGTCTTGGCCAACAGTCCCGCCTCCATCAATCGCCAGCAACTGCTGTTGCCCGCGGATACGACCCGCAAGTGAAAACCATTGCCTTCCAGGAGCTCGACAAGCTGATCGACGGTAGTCATCATCTCAGGGTTTGGAGAGATGCCGCCGCGGCACCCGGTGTTGATCGCCAGTCCGGCCACGCCGAGCCCCGGCAGGGCCCCGAACTCCTTAGCGCGATCGAGCAAGTGAAGAGGCATGATGCCCTCACGCTCTTCACCGACTTCGACCATCAAGACGATTGCCTGGTCCGTTCGGGCCGCGACGGCGGCCGCGCTTAAAGCTTGAGCCGCCCCCAGATCAGTGACCATGATCAACGCGTCTAACGCGACCACCTCTGTCGTCTCAGCCCGGGTCGGTTGCCTGAGAGCCATCAACGGTGTCTGAGGGAAAGCAGCGCGCAGAGCGCGCAGATGTGACAGTCTCGAGTCGGCCAGCCCGTCCACACCGCCGGCCAGCATCGCCGCCGCTACTTTCGGAAGCCCGCCGCAACCCTTGGTCACGCCAAAGCAGGCGATATGGGTCGGCACAGCCGCTCTCAGAGCGCGCGCATTGTCTTCGATCTT
>JAUWIO010000083.1 GCA_030605305.1 Actinomycetes bacterium | reverse complement strand
GCGGCTACTGAGCATGATTTTCGACTGATCGACGAACTCAGTCGCGAGGCGCTTCGAGAACGAACGGTCTGAATTGTGCCACCAGGTCCATATCTCGAAGCTCAGCCGCTCCGACCCAGGCGAAGTCGTCATGCTCGTTGCTGAGTCGGACCTGGCCAGAGACGAGGCGGGCTTCCATTATCAGGTAGGCGACCGTGCGCTCCGGCAACTCTCGCTCGGTGCCGCCAGTGACTCTAGTGAGCGAGATCCGCAAGCCCGTCTCCTCCACCACCTCGCGGATGAGCGCCCGGTCAAAATCCTCCCCGGAATCTACTTTTCCGCCGGGTAGATCCCATTTGCCCGGGTTCCCCTTTGAATGGGATGAACGCTTGAGCAACAGACACCGGCCGGTGTCGTCGAAGATGACCACTTTGATGGACAATCGGAATGGCTTTTCTGTCACCGGTTCACTTCCGAGGCCGATTCTTCACTTGCTTAATCTCGAGGGCCCGGTCCTTCTTTCGCTTTTTCTCCGCCAGCTTGGCCTGCTGGTCCTGGCGCGCGGCTAAGTGAGCCAGCTCGCTCTTGAGCTTTTCATAGCTCTGCCAGCGGCGCTCGGAAAGCGAACCATCTTCCAGCGCCGCCCGGATGGCACAGCCGGGCTCCCGGTCGTGCCCACAGTTCCGGAAGCGGCAACCAACCGCTAGTTCCTCGATGTCGTTAAAGGTCTGGGTCAAACCCTCGCCGTCGCTCCATACCTGGAGTTCTCGCAAGCCCGGCGTGTCCATGACTATTCCGCCGCCCGGAATAGGAAACAATTGGCCATGGGTGGTGGTATGACGCCCGCGGCCGTCATCCCCGCGGACCTCGCGGACGAGTTGCTCATCGGCACCCAAGAGCAGGTTGACCAGCGACGACTTTCCGACGCCGGACGAGCCAAGAAAAGCCCCCGTCTCGGTCTCGCGGATATGTTCTCGTAGGTCCGCGACACCGGTATTCTCGACCGCGCTGACCGGTATGACGCGAACGCCCGGAGCAATGGCTTCCACTTCGGCGACGGCCCCGGCGATATCGGGGCAGAGATCCGCCTTGTTCAAAACGACTACGGGTTTAGCGCCCGACTCCCAGGCCGTCATCAAATAGCGCTCGATACGACCGAGGTTGAAATCTCCATCGAGGCCGGAGACAAGGAAAACAGTATCGATGTTGGCCGCGATGACCTGGGCCTGAGTGCGCTTCCCGGCTTCCTTGCGTAAGAAGGCGCTGCGCCGCGGCAAGACCTCGTGAATAACAGCGCGATCCGCGTCGGCGCCCGGCTCGATCGCGACCCAATCGCCAACGACCGGCAGAGCCTTTCTTTCAGTGGCATGGTGTCGAAACCGCCCGGAAACTCCGGCTTGGGTCCCGCCCGCTTCACTGACGAGAGTGTAGACTCGAGCACTCTCCAGCAAAACACGCGCCGGCTCGAGATCGTCGCGGCCAAGCTCCTTAAAAAGCTCGGAAAACCGCTCATCCCATCCAAATTGATTCAAAGGCATCGTCTACATGCTACTCAAGGGGATCGATTAAATCAAAGTCTTGAGCGGGGAGGTCGGTTCAATCCTGGCTCTCGGCCGCGTCCTCTCCCTGTCTCTCGCTGCGGGCGGCCAGCCTCTCCATCCTCTTCTTGATCAAAAGATTAACGAAAGCCCCTATGACACCCACGCCCATTATTAAATAGAAGATCGTGAATATTTTTCCATCGTCAGTCTGCGGAGTAAAATCTCCGAAACCAACGGTCAAGAGAGCGACAACGCAAAAGTAGATGCTGTCGAGCCAGCTCCACCCCTCGATCCGATGGTAAAAATTAGTGCCACCGGCGAGCAATAAGACCAGAGCCAAAGCGATCGTCCTATATTCCGGATCCCTAAGCCCCTTGATGACCCCGACTACCGCCACCCCGATCACAACGAAAAAAGTAATCATTTTACGTCTTAATAGATGATCAAGACTTCATAGATGACGACCAGGCCGATCAGTATATTACCGCCGGAAAACACATAGAGGACCTTCGTGTGCTCCTTGAGCGCCTGGAAGATCCCGAGGACACCAAGGACGATCACCGCCTTGGCAACGACAAATGCCCAGAAATTATACTGCAAGAAGAAGTTCAGAACCGGATTCGCTTCGATCGCGCCCATCTCCAGGGCTTGCGAAGTCAACCACAGATCTAAGATATTCAAGCATATCCAAGCTACCGCCAATGACGCCCCTTTTTCGACCGTTTAGCTGGCAAGTCCAAGCCAGTTGCTGGCTTTATGCTCCGATAATGCCCGGATCAATGGGTGGCTAAACCGTACGATGAAGCGGTCGATTGAGGGGTTAACTAAAGCGGATGTGTGAAGATTTCACTAGTTCGATGGCCTCAAAGATAGGAGGCTCCTCGCACATAGGGTAGAGGATGTCGACGAACTTCTTAGTATACGGCGCGCTCTTGTGGCTCTCTTCGGCCTGCTCGCCAGGGAAGGACATGAAATGGGTGAAAGTGCGCCCGTCCTCGTGCCGGTAGACACTATAGATCGTGCCGGGTTCATTTTCTTCGATGGCCTCGACAAACTCTTCGATAGCGGTGAGGACATTTTCTTGGGCATCCTTATTGATCCGGTAACTGGCGATTCGTCGGATCATAGCGAATCGATCAGACTTCCGGGGCGCCGATAAAGCGCATAGCGACCGCGAAGCCGACGGCGACCGCGGCCAAGATGAAATTGCTCATGCCCAGCATCTTCTGCTGCTTACCGATGGCGTCAATCGTTGTCGTGTCGGGCGCTCCGTCGGCGCTCGCTAGGGCCCCGGCTTTGATACCGTTGCGGGCCAATAACACACTATTGACGGTGATAATGGTGACGATGACGATCTTGCCGGAAAGAAGATTGCCATAACTGGTGTCGAGCAAGACCGAGGGGTTCAAAAGACCCATCGCCTGGGACCTCATTACTCCGGTCACAATGACCAAAAGCGTCATGATCGCAGCAATCTTGCCAAAGAGCGGGCCGACCGCTCCCTTGAGTTTGCCGCCCTCGGCGGGGTCCATATCCTCGGCCACTTTATCGATGATGAAGTGCAAAACGTAGGATCCACCGATGGCGATAGCCGTAGCCATGATGTGGATCCAACCGATCGTGATTCCGATGATTTGCATGTGAGCCCCCTGAAAAGAACGTCAGCGTATGTAAGAGGCCAATAATATATCACCGGCCCCGTGGCGCAACAACCATTTAGGCTGGAGGGGATAACGCCTGATACGCGCGACCTACAACATATAGCTGATGTCGTACGAAAACGTCGGGTAAGCGAAGATGGTCCGGCGCAGCTCGGTCGCGGTTATTCCTTGGTTGATGGCTAACGTAAAGAGATTGATAAGCTCTTCCGCCGCCAAGCCAAAAAAGTGGGCTCCGAGAACCAGGTCAGTCTGATTGTCTACCAATATCTTGTAGGCCGCGTATTCCTCGCGCAGGCGGCGATTATGATACCAACTCGAGAAGTCGCCCTGATTGACCTTGAAATCAAGGCCTTGCTCGCTAGCCTGCCCTTCCAGGAGGCCGACCGCCCCCAGAGGCGGCACCGTATAAACGATACTTGGGACGCCCGGCACAACGAATTCGCGAGTTTTGCCGTTGAGGATGTTATCGGCGACTATCTCGGCTTCACGTCCGGCGACCGGGGTCAGAGCCGGCCCCGGTTCGGCCGCGTCACCGGCCGCGTAGACCGCCGGATTCGAGACGCTTTGCATATATGCGTTGACCTTGACTCCGCGGCGTCCGGTCTCTACGCCGGCGGCGTCCAAGCCCAGATCGGCGACTTGCGGCACCCGCCCCGCCCCGTGGACGACCAGATCGGCCGAAAAGTCCTCCTCGCCTCCGTCCGGGGGCTTGGTCTTGACGACAAAAGCGCTCCCGTCGCGCTCGACGGCCAGGACCGGCCTCTCGGCCTTCACGTTGATACCCCGCTTCTTCGCCGCCCCGACCAAATCTGCGACCAAGTCGGAGTCGAATGGTTTTAGCGGACGCTTGCCCCGGTCGAGGATGGTCACTTCAGCGCCGACAGCGTTGGCGATATGGGCAAATTCAAAGGAGATGAAGCAGCCGCCTATAAAGACGATCCGCTTGGGCATCTCCTTAAGATCGAGCCAATCATCGCTGGTGACGACGAGTTCCGCCCCAGGGACACCAAGGTCCATCGGCGCCGCGCCCGTAGCGATTGTTATAAAGTCGGCCTCTAGAGTCTCTTCGTTTACTTCGAGTTCCCGGGGTGAGAGGAAACGGGCGCGCCCATGATACGCGTCGATCCCGGCGGATTCGTATGCCGCCACCTGGCTCTGCGGCACCAACTCGACAAAAGTCGCCTTGAAGGCGGCCAGTTTCGGCCAATCGACCAATACCTGGGTTCCCGGCACTCCGTACCCAAGGAGACGGTTATGAGCGTCGACGGTCTCCGCCAGGCCGACCATGACTTTCTTCGGGTCGCAGCCCCGCAGAGCGCAAGTCCCGCCATATGGGAGCGAATCGATGATGGCCACCGTCCGACCGGCAGCCTGGCAGGCATAGGCGACCGTGCTGCCGGCCGCGCCTGTCCCGATAACGATAACATCATACTTTTTAGCCATGCTTATATGTTACCCCTCGGAGGCTGAGTGAACCTTTTTAGCGACACAGCCGTTATTTGCTCAGCCAAAAAGCGGTCTGTGCTGTGGCCAAAGAAAGGGCTCCCTTTTGCTACAATAGGCTGATCGTCCAGGGCAGAGGTTCAAAGGTTCATATGTTAAAGCTATCGACAACAAAAACTCGCTTAAGGGTCCTGCTCGTTATCCTGGCCGCCCTCTCCCTGATGCTTTTCGCCTGCGCCAAGCCGGCCGAGCAAGC
Organism: Actinomycetes bacterium; assembly: GCA_030605305.1. GTDB lineage: Bacteria > Actinomycetota > Aquicultoria > CAJVYJ01 > JAUVQD01 > DAOUYN01. Next base: position 192 of record JAUWIO010000083.1, on the reverse strand, counting down.
CAAACCCGTCGTCGCGAGCAATGAGAAGGCAGAAAAGAAACTGCTGACCGCCGATCAACAGAAGATAATCGACACCTTCGGCAGGCCGAAACAGTTCATCTTGGCATATTTGCCGATAGGCGGAGAAGACGGCCTGGGGCTGTCCCGCACGGAGATCTGGTACTACCCCGCGCATAAGAAGAAGATAGCCTT
>JAUWIO010000070.1 GCA_030605305.1 Actinomycetes bacterium | reverse complement strand
CAGTACCCATCTTTGCTCCAGTAAGATTATCGACCAAAAGATGGCCCGACTTTATGGTCCAAAGGACACAAAAAGGTATTGGTCGTCCCGGCTCTTGCACTTAAAGTAGCCATCACCTAGAATCCGCAGCGGGTCATTCGCGGCGAGGTGGATGGCAGCGGGCAGTGTGCTAAAATGGAGGGGTTATGTCGAGAAAAATCATCGTCACCGGGGGCTGCGGTTTTATAGGCTCGGAAGTCGTGTCGCAACTAGTGGCTCAGGGCCACCAGGTGCGCGTGATCGATAATCTGAGCAAACCGGAAAGCAAGGTAGCTTCAGATTATGAGTTCATCAACTATGACTTGGCCGTCCCGGATGGTCTAGACGAGCTTTTCCAAGGCTTTGACCTGTGCATCAACATGGCGGCCAAGATCGGCGGTATCGGCTATTTTCACAAATATCCGGCTACCATCTTGAGCGACAACAACAAGATCTATTCGAGTACTTTCGAGGCGGGCGTCAAGGCCGGGATAGAAAGACTTGTCTACGTCTCTTCGTCAATGGTCTTCGAGTCGACGGACCGCTTCCCGAGCCGGGAGTCGGACATTTCCGATATACCGGTGCCGATCTCCAGTTACGGTTTTAGCAAGCTAGTCGGCGAACAGTACTGCACCGCTTTTTTCGAGGAGCACGGCCTCCCATATACGATCGTGCGGCCCTTCAACGCCTTCGGTGTCAATGAAGCACCCGGCGAAGATGTCGGTTATGCCCACGTGATCCCCGACCTGGCCAAGAAGATATTGATGGGTCAAGATCCGCTGGAGCTTTTGGGCGATGGCCGGCAGACGCGCTGCTACACGCACGTATCGGATATCGCCGACGGGATAATCACGGCCGCGCAAAGCCCCGCCGGCCTCAATGAAGATTTCAATATCAGTTCGCCGCGAGAGACGTCGGTCCTGGAATTGGCCGAGAAGATTCACAGTCACATCGTCGGCGAAGGGGAGTTACGGATCAAGAACGTCGCCGGTTTCGAGCACGATATCCGCAGACGGATCCCGGATACGACCAAGGCGACTGAAGTCCTCGGCTGGACGGCCAAGTACGAATTAGATGACAAACTGCCCGAAGTCATCGATTGGATCCGGGAGAACTTCTTGGAGGTGGCTAAGTGATCGATAAAGAATCGAACGATAAGATAGCTATTATCGGGATAGGCCGGGTCGGCTTACCGCTGGGCCTCTTTTTGGCCGGCAAGGGATTTGCGGTCCACGGAATCGACCTCAGCGAAGATTATGTCGCGGGGATAGCCAAAGGCGAGATGCCTTTTGTCGAGAAGGGCGCCGAAGAGGTCCTCAAGGCTGAGGTCGGCAAGCGTTTCTTTCCGACCACGGATTTGAAGGTCGTCAGCGAGTGCAAGTACGTCATCATGACGCTCGGCACACCCGTAGATGAACACATGAACCCGGTCCACGGGCAGATCGAAGAAGTGATCTCCGGACTGTGTCCGCATCTCAGCTCCGGCTCGACTATCATTTTGCGCAGCACCGTCTCCCCGGGGACGACCGAACACATTGCGCGTCATATCAACGATAATTCGCAGTTCACGGTCGGTGAAGATATTTACCTGGCCTTCTGTCCCGAGCGGATCGCCGAAGGGAATTCCCTGGAGGAGCTAGAGGAGATACCGCAGATAGTCGGCGGCGCTGAGGAAAAGAGCACCGCAGTGGCGGCGGCCTTCTTCGAGCAGTTGCTCGACCTCGTTCTGCCGACCGATTCCCGCTCGGCGGAGCTGGCCAAGCTCTACTGCAACATGTACCGCTATATCAATTTCGCCGTGGCCAACGAGTTCATGATGATAGCCCACCAGTACGACCGGCAGATCCACGACATCGTCGCGCTCGTCAATACCGGCTACAAGCGAGGCGGCCTGAAGTCTCCGGGCTTCACGGGCGGTCCATGCCTGTATAAGGATGGCTTCTTCCTGCTCAGCAAAACACCCTTTACCGAGCTCATATACACTTCCTGGAAGATAAATGAGTCCGTGCCGTCCTTCCTGCTCCAGAAGATAGCCGATACCGTCGACCTCGACCGCCAGGTCTTTGCCGTCCTGGGGTTGTCGTTCAAGAAGAACATCGACGATTCGCGGAATTCGCTCTCATACAAGCTCAAGAAGCTGATTCATCAAGACGGCCACGAAGTCCTGCTCCACGATCCGTACCTCGAGCCCGGCAGCCTTGAAGATATCGTCAAGCGGGCCGATGTCGTTATCGTCGCTGTCAATCATGACGAATACCGGGACCGCCTGGGCGAGATGGTGGCTTGGGCCAAGCCCGACGCCGTGTTCTGTGATGTCTGGAACCTTTTTCAGACCAACAAGATCTGTTTCAGCGCCGCCTCGGTCAAGCCGTCGAAGACCCGCCCGGCCGCGAACCCCTCGAAACCGACGCTCAGCACCCAGCTTTAGGCAGCCATGGATACGGCGCTGACACTCGTCGTTCCGGTTTATAATGAGGCGGAGAGTATCACCGCCCTTATAGAAGCCGTCACCTCTAAGATCACCCACGAACACCGGGTCTTGTGCGTCTATGACGACGAGGCCGACACGACGCTCCCCGTTTTGCGGCAGTTACAGCCGGCCCATCCGGAGATCGAACTAGTGCCGAACGCTTATGGCCGCGGGGCGCTTGAGGCTATCCGGACGGGTCTGGAAAAGGCTCCCCCGGGCGCGGTTGTGGTGACGATGGCCGATCTCTCCGACGATCTCGGGGTGGGCGACGCCATGTATCAGAAGTATCTGGAAGGCTACGAGGTAGTCTGCGGCTCGCGCTACATGCGCGGAGGCAAACAGATCGGCGGGCCGTTCATCAAAAGGATAATGTCCCGCGTGGCCGGTGTCTCGCTGCGGTATTTAGCCGGGATCCCGACTCACGATGTGACCAATAGCTTCAAGCTCTATTCGCGCGGGCTTATCGACAAGATCGAGATAGAGAGCACCGGCAGTTTCGAGATCGGGATGGAGATAGTCGTCAAAGCCTACCTGGCCGGGTGCAAGATCACTGAGGTTCCCACCTCTTGGACGGACCGGGAGGCCGGGGAATCCAACTTCGACGTGCGACGGTTATTGCCCCACTATATCCACTGGTACGCATATGCTATCCGCCACCGGATTAAGGGAGTTCCAGGGACACGTACCTAATTAATCCCTTAGAAAATAATTAGGTACGTGTCCCTGGAACTTAGGTACGTGTCCCTGGAACTACAGGACGCCCTCGATGTACGAACGCAGCACTTTCGGCGGGATCGCCCCTAGCCATCTCGCCCGCAGACCGCCTTTGGCATCGATGACGACAGTGGTGGGAATGCCCGTCACCTGGTACGCGGCTGAAGATTTGCCGCCGATGTCCATCCCGTTCTCGTATTCGATGCCGAATTCCTTGACGAAATCACGCACGGCCGCTTCTTCGTCCTGATTGATGATGCCGACGAAAGCTATCCGGTCTTCGTATTCCTTGTGGACTTTTACCAGGTCCGGCGCCTCATCTCGGCATGGACCGCACCACGAGGCCCAGAAGTTGACGACCAGCGGTCGGCCGCGGTAGTCGCTAAGAGACAGCTGTTCGCCGTCGAGGGTCTTGATGGCGAAATCCGGCGCCCGCCCCAAGTCCTGGACGGTGGTGGGGGGCGGCTTGATCAGCTCGGGGCCGCTATTGAGACTGAGCGTGGTGACGACGACCGCCGCGACGATAACGACGGTCCCGATGATGTATAGCAGGAAGTTTTTGTCGGCGAACATCGTCTTGATTATATATCGCGAGTCGGTGTTGGCAACAGGGCGAAATCGAGCTCCCGCTTGGGGACTGAGACGTTCGTCAGTTTGACCTTGACCGGCTGTCCGAGCCGGTAAGTGGTGCCGGTCCGCTCACCCCGGAGTAGGTGGCGCTCCGCTTCGAACTGGTAGTAGTCGTCGCCTAAGTTCCGGACGTGGATCAAGCCCTGGGCGGTATTTGCCAGCTCCACAAAGAGACCGAAATTGGTGACCCCGGAGATGACGGCGTCATACTCCTCGCCGACCTTGTCAGCCATGAACTCGGCTACCTTGAGCTCGGTGGCCTCGCGATCGGCCGCCTCGGCTTCTCTTTCCTGCCTGGAGCACCGCTCGGCCAATTCTTCTAGTTCATCGACGAGCGCCCGGGACTCGGGCGAGTCGAGGTCATCGGCCAAGACGGCTTTGACCAGGCGGTGTACGAGCAAATCCGGATAGCGTCGGATCGGCGACGTGAAATGACAGTAATGCTCGGAGGCCAGACCGAAGTGGGACATCAGTTTCGGCGAATACTTGGCTTGACTCATCGACCGCAAGAGCAGCGAATTGATCAGCAACTTCTCGGGGCGGTCGTGGGCATAGTCGATCAATGCCTGAAAAGTCCGCGGGTGCGCCTTTGCCAGTGATCCGACCGGATAGCCGAGTTCGTCCATCAGTTTTGAGATAGTGTAAGCCTTCTCCTGGTCGGGACGGGCGTGGACGCGAAAGACCATCGGCGCCTCCCGCTCGAGCATGAACCCGGCGACGGTCTCATTGGTCAAGATCATCGTTTCCTCGATCATTTGCGTTGCCCGAGACCGTTCCCGAATGAGTATTTCCAGCGGGCTGCCGTCTTCGTCAAGTAATAGTTTGGGCTCGACCGTTTCGAAATTCAGACTTCCGCGGGCCAACCGTTTGCGTTCGAGCACGTGGCTCAGGAGCTCCATGCTTTGGAGTAATTGCTGGAGGCGCTCGTCTTTGAAGTAGCCCTTCACCAGATGCCGGTCTACTTCCTCGTACGTGAGCCGGGCGTCGCTTTGGATGACCGATTCCGCTATCCGGTGATCGGTGACGTTCCCGTCCGGGTCGATATCCATCATGACGCTGAAGGCTAGGCGGTCGACCTTCGGATTGAGGCTGCAAATGCCATTGGAACGCGCATGCGGCAACATCGGCACGACTCTATCGGGCAGGTAGACACTGGTCGTCCTGATCTGGGCGTCGGTATCGAGAGCGGAGCCGGGGGTGACGTAATTGGAGACATCGGCGATATGGACGCCGAGTTTAAAGCCGCCTTCGGGATCGGTCTCGAGGGAGATCGCGTCATCGAAGTCCTTGGCGTCGAGTCCGTCGATCGTCACGGTGAACGTATCGCGAAGATCGAGCCGGTCCTTGATATCATCCGCTCCGACCGTTGTCGGCGCTTGGTCGGCTTCTGCCAAGGCGGCATCATCGAAGACGTCGGGCCAGCGGTGGGCGAGGAGGATCATCGTGATGGCCATCCCCGGAGCCGTGTCCTGTCCGATCACGCGCAGCACCGTGCCCTCAGGGAGGCGTCCATCCAGCGGCCATCGCGTCACTTCGAGGTCGACGATATCGCCCGTTTGTGCGTCCGAGAAGAAGCGGGGCGCGACGGAGAATTCATAGGTGAGCCGGTCGTCGGCGGGGACGACTATCCCGAACCGGCGGTGGTGTTCAAAGCGCCCGATGATCCGCTCGTTGGCCCGCTCGATGACCTTGACGATCTGGCCGTTTCGCCGT
>JAUWIO010000030.1 GCA_030605305.1 Actinomycetes bacterium | reverse complement strand
CGGTCTCGATACTTATCAAGAGGCGGCATAACGCAATTCGAGGTAACTAGAATAGCCATTTCATAATCGGAAAACAGCTTCTTTTGATCAAACCACGCGCCTCCGAGGTTCCCGGCCAGATGCGGGTACTTTCTCAGGCCCGGATACCCATGTGCCGGCAAGAGTTCGGAATGTGTGTATACGTTGATCCCCAGCCCGCTCGTCTGCTTTAGCAGCTCATCCAGGACTTTTAAGCTGTGGCCTGTCGCGATTATGCCGCGGCCGCGCGCCGGGGTGGTTTTGACCTTAGTCGGTTCGGGTTCACCGTAGTTGTCGATATGGGCGTCTTTTAGCAAGCGCATGGTCTCGAGATTGATCCGTCCGGCCTCAAGTGCTTGGTCGAGGAGATCTTCCGGGTCGAAATTTACATTAGTGACCGCTGCGTAACCGGCGTCGGTTAAGAAAGCATCGATATCTTCATCGGAGCGTCCGAGTTCACGGGCGTGATAGGAGTACGCGGCGATTCCTCTGGCCGCAAAAGTTAAATTATCCTGCAATCGATGGGTGGTGGAGTCTTTACCGCAGACACCCTTGATCGTGCAGCCGGTCCCATGAGACGCCTGAGAGCATTGATAACAGAACATTCTCAAACCGTTTTCCGTCATTTATACTCCTCCTCGTTTTAAGAATCACATTGCATAAACAGCGCTAACAGGAATATTTACCACCGTTCTTTCCAAAAAACACTAATTACAGAAGTTCGTCTCCGAATTCCACAATCCAGAGCAGAGTGTTCGTTCTTTCCTCCGGTGGCGACAAAGCTGGCACAATCGCCTTGGCCAGGCACTATGCTATGCTGAAAATAAGTCCGGTCGATTTTGGTCATAATGAAGAAAGTCGAGCCAACATCGGGAGTAGCTTCTAGGTAATTGGATCGATTGCGCCTCATATTGATCTCGATCCTGGTCCTGTCACTTTTGATAGCGGGGATCGGTATCGTTTTGTGGAGGGACTCGGGAGCGCCATCTCTCCGGCCGTCGCGAATAGCCCCGCGAACGGAAGAGCCCGCTCCTGATGAACAGCCGAGTCTCGAAGACGAACAGCGGCTGGCGAAAGAGACTATTGCCCGGGAACTGCTTGTCCCTTGGGCCCTTGATTTTTTGCCCGATGAAAGTCTGGTCTTCACCGAGCGTTCCGGCAACATCAAGCTGATCGCTAAAGACGGAGGCCGACCAAAGCTCCTCGGAGTGATCGATCAGGTCGAAGCCGTTGGTGAGAGCGGTCTACTCGGTCTGGCGGTCCACCCGCAGTTCGATACCAATCACCAGATCTATGTCTATCATACGTATCGATCACAGGGCCGGCTCTTGAACAGAGTGGTCCGGTACCGGATAGAGGATGAAAAACTTGTAGACGAAAAAGTCATTCTAGACGGAATACCCGGCGCCTCCAATCACAACGGCGGGCGGATCAAGTTTGGCCCGGATGGCCTGCTCTATATAACAACGGGCGACGCGCAAGAACCGGAGCAGGCGCAAGACAAAAAGTCTCTGGCAGGCAAGATATTAAGAGTGAAAGATAACGGCGATATCCCCAAGGCAAATCCATTCCCCGGTTCGCCGGTTTACTCTTTGGGGCACCGCAATCCGCAAGGCTTGGCTTGGGACGAAAATGGCCGGCTGTGGGAAACCGAACACGGCAGTACGGCGCATGATGAAGTCAATCTGATAGAGGCCGGCGCTAACTATGGCTGGCCAATTATAACGGGCGATGAGCGAAGGCCGGGCCTCAAGGCGCCGGTTATTCAAAGCGGCCGTGAGACCTGGGCGCCCTCGGGGGCCGCTGTCCTTGACGGCACTCTCTTTTTTACCGGCTTAAGAGGCCAGGCGCTATTCGCCGTTGATGTCCGAGAGCCACGCCAACCAAGTGTCTCTTTCGCTGGTGAATGCGGCCGCTTAAGAGATGTGGTGGTCGGACCCGACGGCTTCATCTATATCGCCACTAATAATCGGGATGGCCGCGGCCGTCCCGCCCCTGCCGATGATCTTATTATCAGAATTGACCCGGCTCAGTAACGACCGGTAAGCTTCCATTCCTTCGTATGTGTAAACACTTGCTGCCTGTGAAACAAACTGCGGGAGGTACCGGTGTGAGTTGGTCTTCTAGGGGCTGAGCTTTACGATGCTGACGTTGGCGCTGAAGAAGCTCGACATCAGCGTTGCTTACGCTATCTGGTCCGGAGTGGGCACGGCTTTGGTTGTGATCGCGTCAATGATGTTTAGTAGCCGCGTCCTTACAATTACTTGAGCGAGGTTTGGCTGGTCTCACCAAGAGCGGTCAGAATATCGTTAGGGCTCATCTGCAAGACTTCAGCCACGTGCGCCATCGCTCGCTCGGAAAGCTCTTCAGGGCTCAAAACTTCGCCATCTTCACGAAGAGCATCATGGAACTCATGGAACAGGGCCTTGATCTTAAAGGCGGTTAGTTCTCGCTCGAAGATTTGCTCCTGTACTTGCGCAGACGGTGCCCCCGACTCATTTCCGCTTGCTTCCAAGGTATGCTTGATTTGATCCCAGGCAGCCTCAATAATGCTTTGCGGTTCGGCAACGATCGAATAATCGAGATGTCCGCACTCAAGTTCAATGCGTTGAGTCTGTTTCAGGATCGCCTCGAGACATTTGCCAAGCACACCATCGCCAGTTCTTGTTATCTCAACGCCGCGCGTATCAAGAACGGCGGCTATCCTGGCAGCCAGCTCTCGATGTGAGAAAAGTATCTGACGGTCTTGGGATCTGATGGTTTTGATCGAGCGCAACGCGGATTCAGTTCCCTCGCTAACGCCCCGCAGTTTGATGCGCAATTCCAGAAGTAGGTCGAGGTCGATATTGCTCAGCGCTGTAAAGAATAACTGGTCTTCCAGGTCAAGGCTACCAAGCAATCGCTCGATATGACCTCGCATTAGCTCTAGCTCATTACGTAGATCAGTGGTTCTTGTTTTTTTTGTCTCGATATCGTGGTGAACTCTGAACCAGGCCGCAAAATGTTCAAGTTCTTTGATAAAGAGCGGATCGTCGGTTTGGCTGGTCTCGACGAGCGCTTCGCGAGTTTCAATATCAAAAAGGAAAGAATAATCGGCAAGCGATCGGGCATGAAAAGCCGGATGCTTATTTACCACTAGTGTCCCTCTGGAGCAAACGACAAATCATCACCCGGATTGTATCAGAAAGCTAGCTTCGAGAACCTATTTGGCCGGCAAGCGCAATGCTATAATTCATTCATTCGTGATCGAGCGCAGAATTTCTGAAGCAGGGGTTTTTGGATGGCAGAAAAAGAGTCATATATAGAGTGGATCCTGGAACTGCTGGAGGCGGTGGGCGGCGTGACCGAGCGCGCCATGTTCGGCGGGTATGGCATTTTCGCAGACGGAGATATGTTTGCCCTGGTCTCCAAGGAACCGGGCCTGTACTTTAAGGTCGATGATTCAAATCGCGAGCACTATGAAAGCGCGGGAAGCAGCCAGTACCGACCGATGCCGTACTTTTCCGTGCCGGCCGAGATACTCGAAGATCAGCAGGCATTCTTGGAATGGGCCCGTGAATCGATCGCTATCGCTCACGCTACCAGCAAGAAAAAGGGGGCACGATGAAAACGGTTCAAGTTCAATACACTGTCAAAGAGAGCTTTGTTGAAACGAACAAGGCGAACATCGCCGCGGTCATGGCTGAATTACGGAGCCTAGGCGAAACGGGAGTGAAATACGCTGTATTCTTGAAAGAAGATGGCCGGACCTTCATGCATTTGGCCGCTACCCGGGACGAAGAGGCGGGTAATGTGATCCCCGGTCTGGAATCATTTAAAAGATTCAGAGAGCAGCTGCAAGGTGGGGCTGAGACAAAACCGGAGCAACAAGATCTGGCGCTCGTAGGCTCTTCATTCGATCTAGAATAAGACGATCGAGGTAAAATGCGGATACGCCCGATAAACACTTCCTTATCAATGATTCTGGCGCTGGTTCTTATTTTTGCGACCGTGCAAGTCTGCGCAGCGGCGGCCCCTCCCATCGAAGTCGCTTACGGTGAGGCGACGGGAGCCGCCTCCGAAGCACCGATAGAAGAGACCAAAGAAGATACGCTTGCAGCCGAGCCGGCACAAGACAGTCAGGCCGGGTTGGAAACACTGCTGGTCGGCGGCCTCGCCATGGCGCTCGGGGCTGGCTTTGGCATCTATTTCCGGCGCCGGCGGGACAAAAAAGACTCAAAACACTGATTCAGGCAGCGACATCGAAGTCGTCTGTTGCTCGGTCCCGGCCAGTCTCCTTACTGGTGTACATTAATTTATCCGCCCGATCTATCAGCGAGAGTTGATCGTCGCCGGGGACTGCCAGCGTCGCCCCGATCGAGATAGTCACTTGTATTCTTCTTCAGGGAGCGGCAAACCCAATGTCTTGACCAGCAGCCACGGCAGTGACTCCTCGGTTGCGTTGGAACCCCGTTTACTCGATAAGGAGCAGATGCTGCCGATAGTTACCGTGCAGTTGACGGGAGAGAAAGACGATTCGGTCTTCGATCTTTCGCATAAGTTGCGTGAGAACGGCTGGGTCATGCCGGCCTATACGCTGCCGCCCAACGCGCCGACCACCCTCATCTGCACCGCGCTTGTTAACAGAAGGAAACAGAAGGAAACATAGGGCTACACGGTCTTAATTAAGGAGGAAAAGAATGGAGAAATGGATATTCGAACCCGGGCACACCGATGCCGAGTTCAAGATCAGACACATGATGGTGTCTTGGGTCAGAGGGCACTTTAAGAACGTTCACGGAGAGGTGGAGTTCGATCCGGCCGACCCACAGAAGCTTTCGGTGCACGCCGAGATCGACGCGACCGGCGTGTGGTCGGGGGAACCGGCGCGCGACGCGCACTTGCGCACACCGGACTTTCTCGACACCAAAGCGTATCCGAAGATCACCTTTGCCAGCACTCGCTCCGAGCCGCGCGGTCAGAACGATCTGCGGCTCTATGGCGACCTGACGCTCCATGGAGTGACTAAAGAAATAGCCTTGGACGTGCATTGCTCAGGCACCTGGAAAACACCGTATTGGGAAGAATCGGACGAGGGTTATGTCGACCGCGGACCCATCGACCGCCTGGGCTTTGAGGCCGAAGCGACTATCGACCGGTTCGATTTCGGGATCGCCTGGACGGACTCTTTGGAACGAGGCGGCGCTGTGGTCGGCCGCGAAGTCCACATTAAACTCGATGTCGAGGCCCTTTTGGAGCGCGATTTGGACCGCATTGAAGAAAATAAGCGGGCCGCTTAGCTCAGCAAGCCGTTCTTGGTTTTGCCCTATAATGCGGGCATGCAAGACCTAGCTAGCAAAGAGCTCCAGCAGATCCCCGGCGTCGGGCCGAAGCTCGCGAAGACGCTGTGCTCCATCGGCATCTCTTCAATCGGGGAGCTCAAAGGTCGGAGCGCCGAAGAACTCTACGAGCAGTTGAGCGTGGTCGCCGCTCGGCATATCGATCCCTGTGTGCTATATGTTTTTCGGGGCGCCGTTTATTTCGCGTCTCATGATGAATATGATCCGGAACTGCTTAAATGGTGGAACTGGAAAGACCGGACGGACTACCGATAGGCGTGGGTGGAATGAACAAGGATAGCTGCTAGCTGCCCTTCATCATCTTGAGTGTGGCCAACCGCTCTGCGAGCATGTGCTTATGCCCCTCTTCCCACTTGGCCAATTGCTCGAACATCGAGCGCGTCTCCGGGTCTTCAGCGATAGCGGCGCCATTTTTATAGCGCTCGCGGGCGAGTTCTTCGGCCTTGATGGCTTCTTCTATCAGTTTTATCGGATCCATTATTTCCTTTCCGTCAGTGGACGTCGTCGGCGACCGTTCCCGGCAAGAGCGCCATGGCTATCAGCGCGGCCAAAACGAAGCTACCGCTTATTAGTATAGGTACCCATTTCACCTTCTTGCTATGTAGGCTGGCTCCGACAAAGTGGGTGAGGATCACCACGGCCGCCGAGAATGTCCCGACGACCGAGAACTTGGCTAATGGAGTGAGCACTTCGACGGTCCCGTAAACGGCCACGGTCTTCCAGGCTACCAAGGAATAATAGAAGATGACGACTAGCTCGACGACGGAGGCGGCCGCTTGCAGCGACGCGCGTTCGTCTTGAAGGATGAGGTTTTGATCGAGCAATTCTCTGGTCTGCTCCTGGAGAGCCAGGCCCTGGCTGCCCCGGAGTATTTCGGCCTGCGTCTGGGCGATGTCGATAGCGGCCTTCGTGTTGTCCAGTGACAATCTCAGGTCGGCCTGGTTCTTGCGGAGCTCTTTTAGGTATGCCCTGAAGGCGGCGAGGCGGTAGCGGGGAAAGGTGTCCTCCTCATCGTCGGTGTTGAACTCCTTGGCCCGCTCTCCCAGGGCGACCAGATCGCGGTCGAATGTGCTGACTGCGTCGGAGACGAGGTGCAGGTCCGTTGCCATCATGCTGTACATCGAGGAGAGCTGGGTGATCTGGTCCTCGAGGACTTGGGCGGAATCGGCATCGAGGGCCGAGCCGACTTTTTGATGGAACACCTTGCTCAGGTCTTCGTCTATTTGCTTTTTTTCGCTCCGGATCGTCACGAGCCTATCCTCGAAGAACGCCATTTCGCGGGTGAGGCGCTGCATCGACCAGACTATCCCGGGCAGCTTGTCGGTGATGATGTTTTCAAAGTCCGCGTTGCTGGAAACCTCGATGAAGAAGAATTGGCGATCGAGATCCCCGAGTAACTGATGAATGACGTTGCGCCCGAACTTCGCCGAGACATGCTCGAGAGGTGTGCCGATCGCCTTTCGATAAGCGGAGAGGTTCTCGGCGCTCTCGCTAGCGTTACCGACGCCCACCACTGTCTTTCCGAGCACGTCTATACCGTTTGATTCAAGGGCCGCCGCGCAGGCATCGACGAACTTGATCTGGCGTTCCCAATCCGGATCGTCGTCCGAGCCGATGAAACTGGCCATGCTGACACTGCTCACGTTGTCTTGGCGGTGGCTGGCTACATCCAGCCTGAGCTGCGGTGCGTCCTTCGATATGTAGGTCTCGGTATGCTTTTGTGTGTCCAAGTCGAGCTCGAAGAGACCTTCGGTCATATGCGGGATGAAAGAATCACCGATATGTTCTTTGAGTTTGACCATCGGGTCCGAGTCGTTCTGAAGGAAGAAGAGGTAGCCGGCGCCTATGAGTTTTTCAGGAAGTGCGGCAGCGG
>JAUWIO010000247.1 GCA_030605305.1 Actinomycetes bacterium | reverse complement strand
TGGCCTCGGTCGCAACCGCCGCGCCGGCCCGCTCCATCAGTTCATACAGGCCGATGCCTTGCTCGTCGATAGCTGCTTTCTCTATGGCCCGCATCTGGGCTGGTGTAGCTATCAGCATAGGTATAGATTACTCGGCGCCGGGGAAGGGGGCAATCCCCTTAACTGTCGGCGTCGCCGCTGGCGACAGGATCGGCAACAGCGCCGATACCCATGGCTACAGCGGAAGCGACAGCATTATTGCGGTTAAAGGAGAGACTGATGGCCACATCGACGACGCCCTTTTCGCGGGCCCGTTCGGCGGCCCCGCCGAAGAGCTTGATATACGGCCGGCCGCGGGAGTCGCGACAGACCTCGATATCGGTCCACTGCATGCCGCTCTTACCGGTGCCAAGCGCCTTGCTGACGGCTTCTTTGGCCGCGAAGCGCGCCGCGAGATGGCGAAATGGACGGGGCATTTGAAGGCAGTAGTCGCGCTCACCCTCGGTATATATTCGCTTCAAGAACCGCTCTTTACGGCCCTCGACCGCCGCCTGAATACGATTTATCTCGACGATATCGCCGCCGATGCCTTTGATCATGCTTACTCCACCGTCACACTCTTGGCTAGATTGCGGGGTTGGTCTACGTTGCAGCCCCGCCGCTTAGCAATATAGTAAGACAAAAGTTGCATCGGTACAACTGACAACAAGGGGCTGAGCAGCTCCAATGTCCGGGGAATATAGAAGACGCGATCGACCTGATCGGTTATCTCGTCATCGCCTTCGGAAGCAATGACGAGGATGTCCGCCCCGCGGGCTTCGGCCTCGTGGATGTTGCCCATTATCTTATCGTAGACATTCTCGAGCGGCGCCAGGACCACGATCGGCAGGCCTTCACTGATGAGGGCGATCGGCCCGTGTTTCATCTCGCCGCCCGGGTACCCTTCGGCGTGGATATAAGATATCTCCTTGAGTTTGAGGGCGCCTTCCATGGCCATCGGGTAGCTGACGCCGCGGCCAAGGAAGAGAAAGTCGTCAACGTCATGATAGGCTTCAGCCCACTCGCGCAATTCACCTGTTCTCTCCAGGATCGACACTATCTTTGCCGGGATCCGCCCCAATTCACTGAGTACTTCGGCGAACTCATGGTTCGTTCGTCCGCCCACCTGGGCCATGAGCAGGCCAAAAAGCGCCAGCGCCGTCATCTGAGCGATCAGGGTCTTCGTCGCCGCCACGCCGATCTCCGGTCCGGCAAAGGTATAGATGACCCCATCGGCCTCGCGGGTTATGGTGGAACCGACGACATTCGTCACTGCCATGACCTGGGCGCCGCTCTCTCGGGCTATCTTGACGCCGGCCAGCGTATCGGCCGTCTCGCCGGACTGGGTGATCGCGACCACCAGCGTACCGCTATCGAGCAGAGGCTCACGATATCGAAACTCCGAGGAACAATCGACTTCGACCGGTATCTTGGCCCAGGCTTCGATGTGGGCTTTGGCCAGCATGCCGGCGTGGTATGAAGTACCGCAGGCGATGATGACGATTTTTTTCACCCGCTCCAGATCCGCTTGGCTCATATTCAAGTCCGGGATGCTGATGCGCCCATCTTCCGTAATGCGCCCGCGGATCGTTTCCGTCACGGCCGCCGGTTGTTCGTATATCTCTTTGAGCATGAAATCTTCGTAGCCGCCCTTTTCCGCCGCGGCCACATCCCAATCGACCTGCAGGCTTTGGCGCTCGACCGGGTCACCCCCGAGCGTCGATATCTCAAAGCCGCTCGCCGTCAGACGGACGAGCTCTCCATCCTCGACAACGACCACCTCACGCGTATGGTCCAGGACTGCCGGAATGTCCGAGGCGACAAAGAAGCCGTCCACGCCGATCCCGAGGATAAGCGGACTGTTGCAACGGGCGCCGACTATCTCCCCGGGAGAACCGCTCGCCATGACCACCAGAGCATACGAACCGTCGACGACAGCCAACGCGTCTCTGACCGCTGCTTGAAGGTCTCCTGTATAAGATTCTTCGATGAGATGAGCGAGGACTTCTGTGTCTGTCTCCGAAAGAAACTCATGCCCCCGCTCGATGAGGTCGGCCCGAAGGTGGTGGAAGTTCTCGATGATGCCATTGTGAACGATGGCGATCTTCTCGGCGCAATCGAAATGCGGGTGAGCATTGGCCTCCGAAGGGCCACCATGCGTCGCCCAGCGAGTGTGGCCGATACCCATCGTCGCCGGCAGCGCCGAAAAGTCGATCG
>JAUWIO010000187.1 GCA_030605305.1 Actinomycetes bacterium | reverse complement strand
AGTCGCTTGGCCCGCTCCATGACCAGCTCGGCCACCTGCACATGATTTTCCGGCGTCTGGTCAAAAGTCGAGCTGACGACATCGCCCCTGACGGAACGCTCCATATCGGTGACTTCCTCGGGGCGCTCGTCAACGAGCAAAACGAGCACCTTTACCTCGGGAGAGTTGGTGGTAATACTATTGGCGAATTGCTTGAGGATGGTCGTCTTCCCCGCCTTCGGCGGTGAGACGATCAATCCGCGCTGGCCTTTGCCGATCGGCGCGACCAAATCGATGATGCGGGGCGCTATCTCCTGCGCTTCCACTTCCAGACGAAACCGCTGGTCCGGATAGATCGGCGTCAGCTTGTCGAACGTTGGCCGTTTCCGGGCCGTTTCCGGATCATGGCCGTTGACAGATTCGATTCGCAAGAGCGCATTATATTTCTCGCTCTCCTTGGGCGGCCGCACCTGACCGGTTATCTCATCGCCGCGACGCAGATCGAACCGGCGGACCTGCGACAACGACACGTAGATATCGCGATCTCCGGGCAAGTACCCTTGAGACCTTAGGAATCCGTAGCCGTCGGCCAATATATCGAGCACGCCAGTACGCGTCAACGGCGGCTCCTCGGTGCTGGGTCGATGTTGGCGGGCTTCCGCGCCGGGCCGCCTGCCCGTTTCTATTGGCTTGACGACCGGCGGTCTGCTGCCGCCCTGTGCCCCATGCCCGCGTCTGGCCTGTTTGCCGGAAGCACCGCCAGAGGAATCATTCTCCCGCCGCGGTCGGCCGTGAGGTCTGGATGGTGCGCGAGAGGGTGCGCCGGGTCGCGGCTGCTCTTGCGATCGCCCCTGTGACCGTCCCTGAGCCTGACCCTGAGACCGTCCTTGTTGTGATTGCCCTTGAGGCTGTCCCTGTTGTGATTGCCCCGGCTGCTGAGAGCGGCTTTCTGAACCGACTCCCGCCGCCACGCGCTCTTGCTTGTTGCTCTCCTGACGCTTACCTTCCTGCCCGTTAGCGCCGTCGGTGGAGGCGGGCGGGCTCGACGCCGCCGGAGCCTTTCCCCCTCGAGCGATGATCGCTTCGATCAGTTCCTGTTTCTTAACCCCGGTGACGCGCTTGAGGCCTAGACCAGCGGCGATCGGCTTCAGCTCGATCAGGGTCTTCCCTTCTAAATCAGACCGTTCCAATTGAACACCTTTCTTCAGATCCTTCCATAATGACCGGCCCTAAGCTTTCGGGGCCGTTTCCATATCGTTCACGCCGTCGGCGACTAGTTGAGCCTGAAGCGCGGCCCAATCGGCCAAAAAGCGCTCCATACCCAAGTCGGTGAGCGGGTGTTTTACCATTTGTTCTATAACCTTGAACGGCACCGTGGCAATATTGGCGCCGATCTGGGCCGCTTGGACGACATGCTCCGGACTCCGGATGCTGGCGGCGATGATCTCTGTCGAGAAATCATAGTTACGAAAAGTCTCGACCATCTCCGAGAGGCGCTCAAGACCGTCTGTGCCGATATCATCGAGGCGTCCCAGGAATGGGCTGACAAAGGCCGCCCCCGCTCGGGCCGCGAGAATCGCTTGATTGACTGAGAAAACCAGGGTCATGTTGACGTGAATGCCTTCTTCTTTAAGAGTCTTGGTTGCCGCCAGCCCCTCGAGACAAACCGGGATCTTTATAACGACATTGTCGGAGATTCGAACGAGTTCATGAGCTTCCGAGACCATCTCATCTCTGGCGGTCGCGATGACTTCGGCGCTGACGGGACCATCAACCAAGGCGCTGATATCTTTGATGTTCGTCTTGAAGTCGCGGCCCTCTTTGGCGGCCAGGGTCGGATTGGTGGTGACACCGCTAAGTATGCCCCATGAGGCGGCCTCCTTAACCTCGGTGACATTGGCGCTATCGAGAAAAATCTTCATCGTCGTTCCTCTCCTGTCAATTCCGGGATGGCATCGTGCGCGGACGGCTCAGCCGTATGGGCGGAGATCAAAGCAATGATCTGCTCGAGCACGATCGAAACAGTTGTATCAAGATTCTGGCTGTCGACGACAGGTACACCGATCTCCTGCGCCCGCCTTACAATAAAGTCCCCTATCTTACGGATATTGTCGAAATTGGCCCGATATCGCTCGAACGGGCGGGTCCCCTCGGTCTCCAGCTCGCGAATGTAAAAGTGACTCCGATGCAAGTCCTCGTCGGCTACGGTTATTATCATCGGAATGATCAAAGCATCATCATTGAACTCTGAGAAATCGACGAAACCGGGCACCAGGTGGACGCCCTCGATGATCTGGTTAGTCGATTCCTTGATGGACCTTTCTATCATCGCCCGCACTCCCACGGAGACAGCGGCCGTCTGGACGCTAAAACCGGCGACCACCGGGTCCCCATTCTCCGCCAACGGGCCCGGCATATCTTCCCAGGCGTCAAAGGACGATTTATAGAGGGCCGGCATCAGCTCCTCCGAGAAGAAAGCCCGCATGACTTCACGGATGGCATCTGTAGAGATGAACCGATTGATGCCAAGCCGGTGGGCTATCTCGCCCGCGACTGTCGACTTCCCGACGCCGGTCGTGCCGCCCATCAATATTATCAACGGCTTATCGAGTTTGGACAAACTCTGCCATTGGCGGAACTTTTCCGCATACGCCGCTCCGAAGCTGTTTTCGAGAGTCTGCAGAGTGACTCGGCGCAACTCTTTGACGCTGACTGTCTGTTTTCGCGTCGCCCGCAAGTGGTCTTCAATCTTCTTGGCCCCTTCATAAGCCTCAGACGGCATCACGCCGGTGGCCATGATTGACGACGCCCTCAAACCCTTAGAATAGGGCAGGCCATGCTTCTCGTCTTTGATCAGGATCGGGCGTCTCTCCTGCGGGCGCTTTTTAGCCATAGCCGCCTCCCGCGAAACTGTCGATGGCCCGACCGGCCAAGCCCACCAGGGACCGGGCCAAGTCCTGCCCGT
>JAUWIO010000005.1 GCA_030605305.1 Actinomycetes bacterium | reverse complement strand
GGCCGCGTATATCTATGGGTAGCGGAGAGAAGCTCCGCATGGGGCACGGTAGCGGGGGGCGGCTCACGGCTGAGCTGATAGACGGCTTTTTCGGGGCGGGTTTTGAACCCGGAGAACTCGACGACGCGGCCACCGTATCGCTCGGGCAAGAACGATTCGCCTTCACTACCGATTCATTCGTAGTGGACCCGCTCTTCTTTCCGGGCGGCGATATCGGCCGTCTCGCGGTCTTTGGTGCGGTCAATGATTTGGCCGCACAGGGCGCCGAACCCGCCTATCTCAGCCTGGCGGTCGTCGGTTCCGAGGGCTTTGAGCTGGACATATTGCGGCGGATTATGGGGTCGGTTTCCGAAGCCGCCGTGGAGGCCGGTGTGCGCGTCGTGACCGGAGACACCAAGGTAATGGAACATAGCGCCTTAAGGGGGCTCGTGTTAAATACAGCCGGTGTCGGTCGATTGCGTGACGGTGCGCAGATCAGCGCCGGGCGAGTGCAGGCCGGCGACATCGTGATCGTCACCGGGCCGCTCGGCGATCACGAAGCGGCGGTTTTATGCCATCGTTACGATTTCGGACTCGACGGGATCAAGAGCGATTGCGCTTCGGTGGCCGGGCCCGCTGCCGCTGTTATCGGATCGGTTGGCCGGGAATTGCGCTGGATGCGCGACCCTACTCGCGGCGGCCTGGCAACTGTCCTAAATGAGCTGGCGTCTCAGATCGGGGCGAGCGTCGAAATCGTTCAAAGCGCGGTTCCGGTCTCGCCGGCCGTCCGCGATACGGCCGATATCCTCGGACTGGATCCGCTGTATCTGGCGTGCGAGGGTCGCTTGGTCTTAGTGGTCTCGGCTCAGAGCGCTGACGAAGCCGTGGCCGCACTGCAAGAGCAGGGCGGCTGCCCGCAGGCCATCGCAGTCGGGCGTGTAACCGAAACAGGATCGGCCCGTCCGCGCGTCGAGCTAGTGACTGAGTTCGGCGGACGACGCATTCTGCGCTATCTCACTGCCGATCAGCAACCTCGCATCTGCTAAAGAGGCACTAAACAAAAAGACGGCCCTCGCGAGGGCCGTCTTTAAATCGTCGTGTAGATTACTGACTAGTTGTTGTTCGAATTGTTGTTATCGTCCTCGTCGTCATCATCGTCAGAGTCATTGTCTGTGCTGATAATCTGTCCGTTTTCAGCATTTACGATGACCTCTTTATCACCGACCTCGACCTCATAGACCACCTGGCCGTTTTGCTCATCAAGCTCGACTTCGGTCGCGGTTCCGCCCGTAGCCTTTTCAGCTGCTTCTTTAGCCTGTTCCTCGCTGATCTTGGCTTGCGCGGCCAGATTCTTCTGGTCCTCTTCGCCTTCGTCTTCTTCTTGCAGGCCTTTTTGCTCGCCTTCCTCTTCCTCTTGCATGCCTTTTTGTTCGCCGTCAAGATGGCTCGAGGCCGGGCGAGTCAAATCGTCGGTGCGCGATTGTTCCGTTGTAGATGCCGCTCCGGCAGCGCTAAACGCCACGGCCAAAACGATTACAGTCACTACTAAACCCTTAAGCTTTCTTACCATTCAAATAAAACCCCCTTACCCTGTGAGCTGGTATTTCTCGTTCAAGATGTCGTTATGCCCTGTTAAGGAGATCGCAATCATTTTTGTTAAAAGGCTGGGTGAAGGCGGCTTTGGCGAGCTACTCGGATGTTTTCAGAGAAACCGTCAAGACAGCCGCGTCGTCAGAAAAATGTCCGTTCGTGTGCCCGTCTACTTCGTCGAATATCTCTTCCGCCAGAGATCGGGTGGATTCCCGTGGCGCGTTCTCTATAAGGTCGATCAAGCGGTCCTCGCCGAACATGTCCGTTTGACCCCTTGCTTCGATGATGCCGTCCGTGTATAGGACCAATGTGTCGTTTCTTTCGAGCGTCGCCCGGCCGCTCTCATAACTTAGTTCATCGAAGACGCACAGGGGCGGGGAGCCCTGTTCAAGGAGGGTCACGCTGGATCGTCCCGCTTTCAATATCGGCGGCGGATGGCCGGCCCGGCAATAGATTAGCCTGCCCGTCCTCATCTCGAGAATGCCTAGAAAGACGGTCACAAAGACCGCCGGGTCGGTGATGTGTTTTCGGATGGCCATATTAGTTTTAGCCAAAGCGTCCGATGGCTCCTGATTTTCGTAGGTATAAGCGCGAATAGTGCTCTTGATCAACGATGTTAACGTGGCGGCCCCCAGACCTTTTCCAGAGACATCGCCGATGACGATGGCGGCATGGCCCGGTTTGATCTCGAAAAGGTCGTAAAAGTCTCCACCGACTTTTGTGGTTTCTGTCGCCGAGCGGTAAAGATGGCTGAAGGTCAAGCCATCGATCTTTTCCGGCACGGTCAAGAGGGCGGTTTGCAGGGTATCGGCAATATTTCTTTGGGTCGAGTAGAGGAACGAGTTTTCCAGAGCTATGCCGGCCTGCAGAGCTACGGCCTGCAGAAGCCGCCGGTCGTGATCTGTAAATCTGCGCGGGCTCCCTGTCAGCGACATAGCCCCCAGGACACCATTGGGCGTGCCGGCCGCCATGATAGGCACCAGGACTGCCGACTCTACACCGGCAGCTATGAATGAGCGAAGAGCCGCCGGGGTGGCCGCATAGTCGTCGATAATCGCCGGTTTTCCGCTCCGAAGAACAAGTCCGGCTGGACCGGCGTCGGCCGTGACTTCCCGCAGGCAGGCCGCGGGCAGGTTATATACAAAAGCGCGAGTCGGACCGTCTCCATCTTCGCGCAGAAGAACCATTCCAGCCTCGGCCTTGAGGAGCTGCGCCACACTTTCAGACACAAGTTTCAGCAGGGCTTCAACCTCGAGACCCCGGCTTATTTCCAGGGATATGTCGCTGATGACCGACAGATCGTGGACCGAATCACGCAGCTTGTGCGCGAGACTGCTTTCTCGTTTGTATGAGCTCCGCACTGAATTCACGAGAGTCAGTCCCAGGGCTAGTACGGCCGCCATCGCCCCCGAAAATTTGAACATCTGCAACTTTATCGGCGCGTCGACTATTCCCAGCGGTTGGCGGACTATTACCCCCCAAGACGCATCTTTGACGGGCTCGTACGCCACGATCTCTGACTGCTTCGTTATAGGGTTCTCGAATATATCGACAAAATGACGGTCCTTGGATATCTTGCGGAAATAAGGTTGAACTCTCAGGTCTTTCTGGGCGCGCGTGGCTACCCCAACACTTAGCGAGTTTGTCAGCTTAGAATCGTAGAGGACCATGCCATGGCCGTCGATCAGCGTGAGCTGGGCGCCGTCGCTCAATTGAAGTGCATCACACCACTGGCCTACCCCTTGACCATCAAAACTCGCCCTAACGATCCCGAGGACTTCACCGCGTTCCCTTAAGGGGACGACTACAGCTGTGTTTGGTGTCGCTGGGGCACAGGCCGGCAGATACGTGTTGCTCAGCACCGTACTGCGTCCGGCAGCCAAGTAATCGCCGAACCAGGCCTCATTTGACCAATCGACGGCCGTAGCCTCCGGGCAGTCTACGGAATCGTGCCCCTGGTCTCCCGGGAGCAGAACATGGGCTAGACCGCGCCCATCCTTTGTTGACAAGGCGATACTTGAAATAGAGGGGCTCGACAGTAGAACCTCCTCGATCGTATGGCGAAGTTGTTCCTGGTCATCCTCGTGAAAAGCCTCGACAAATTCGTGATTGTGCCCTTGTAGGTGATAGAGGGCGTCGCTAAATGACTTGTCTACAAGGCGGCTTACCCCTCTGGCGGTGGTAGCGTTTTCACTTTTGGCTCTTTCGTGCGACAGCCCGGTTTCAAAGAAGATGACGAAGATCCAGATGATGAAAAGAGGCAAGGCCACTGACAGACCAAGAACCGCTGTCAGCCACCGTAATCGTTTTTGGTCTAAATCCCCCCGTGCTTCGCCCACTCTCGCCTCCCGTGAAGATGCCTAATAACTATTTTGGCAGTATTAGCGTTATTGAGCAGTGCCTAAAAGGGCGCTGTTAGAGAAACAATAGTAGCTTTAGCAATACCTATTCCAGGACGCTTGCTATGCCTTGATGACCCGGCCTCTTTGTAGTGCTAACCTAAATGTAAGACAGAAGAGCCGACTTTGAAGGGGTTGCCCTGGCATGAAATACCCTAGATCTGCAATATCTCAGGTGATGTCGGACTATTTCGGCGATGACGACCGCCGGATCGAACACGCTTTGAGGGTCCTTATTCAAGCGGAGCGACTCATGATCGAGGATGAATGCTGCGATGCCGAGATCGTCATCGCCTGCGTTCTTCTGCACGATGTCGGGATCAAGGTGTCAGAGCGAGACCATGGCGGTAACACCGGCAACACCCAGGAAGAATACGGGCCCCCGGTCGCCGAGGAGTTGCTGGACTCTATCGGGTTTCCTCGCCACAAGCTAGACATAGTCAAGGACATCATCGGCAATCACCACTCGCCTTCGCGCTACGACTATCCGGAGCTTGAGATACTGAAGAAGGCAGACAGAATCGTGAATAAAAGCAAGGATATCCAGTGATCGAAGATCTTGCCGGGTGGGAGCTGTTTTGCTCGTGGAGCGGCGGCAAGGACTCATGTCTGGCTCTTTATCGCGCTGTTCAGCAGGGTGGTGTGCCGAAAGCACTGCTGACGGTGATGGAGGAGGGCGGCGAGGTGTCGCGTTCACACAGTTTGCCGAGGTCGGTGCTGGAAGAGCAGTCTCGCCTCCTTGATATCCCCATCATTTTTTGCTCCGCGACCTGGGATGAGTATGAGGCCGTCTTTCTTGAGGCTCTGGGCAAACTGAAGGCGGCCGGTATCGATGCCGGTGTCTTTGGAGACATCGACGTTGAGGACCATCGAGACTGGGTCCATCGTGTATGCGATACCGAGGACGTGCGTCCGGTTCATCCATTGTGGCAATGCTCGCGTCGGGATCTGCTCGAGGAATTCATCGATCTAGGGGTCGAGGCGACCGTCGTGATGCTCCGCAACGATCTGCTGGACGAGAGTTTTCTTGGGAGAAGAATCGATCGCGATACGATTGCCGAGATGGAGCGGGCGGGGATAGACGCCTCCGGGGAGCTCGGCGAATATCATACTGCCGTCATTGGCGGGCCGCTCTTTTCTTCGAGTATGCGACTGCCGGAGGCGGGTCAAAAGACGCGGGCGGAATACTCATTCCTTCAATTCGGGGCATAGATAGACCAGGATCGTTGGCGACTATGCGACGAAACTGGCATATGATATAGTCGGGCGGACGAAGAGGTGACTTGGCGGAAGTGGGTTTATGCCCACTTTTTTTACGGTATTTAGATGTGAAAGCGCTTGAAGTTGTTGGCAAGGTAAAAGCTATTGTTGAGCCCGTATTGGAGCGCGAAGGGCTTGAAGTTATCGATGTCGAATACCGGCGGGAGCCGGTCGGCATGGTTTTGCGCGTCTTTATAGATAGCCCGGAAGGCGGCAACTTGGAGGTGTGTTCTGCCGCCAGTGGCGCTATAGGGGAGGCGCTGGAAGAAGCTCGACCGATCGAGGCGGCGTTTAGCCTAGAGGTCTCATCGCCGGGGGTAGAGCGGCGGTTGGCGAAACCGGGCCATTTTCAACGTTTTATCGGCGAAGATGCCAAGGTACGGTTGTTGCCGACGGTGCCGGGACGTAAGAAGTTCACGGGCAAGATAGTCGATGCGGACGAGGAAGCAGTAGTGCTTGAAGTCGATGGCGAGCGGCAACGATTAGAGTATGAACTGATAGCAAGAGCGAATCTGAAATATAGCGACTGGTAGGGAGGCGGAAGAGCATGAATAAAGAGCTGATAGACGCTCTCCGGCAAATAGAGCGGGAAAAGAAGATAGATGCGAGTACGATCCTCGAGGCGCTGGAGGCGGCCCTGGTCGCTGTCTATAAAAGGAACTACGGCGAAGAACTCGATGCCGCTGTTGAGATCGACCCGGAGACGGGCGAGCTAAGTGTTTTTCAACTGGAGCTGGACGAAGAGGGTAATGAGCTAAGCCGCAAGCAACAGGAAATCGTTTCCGGCGATTTTGGGCGCTTGGCGGCGCAGACCGCAAAACAGGTCATCTTGCAGCGCATCCGAGAGGTCGAGCGCGAGATGATGTTTGACGAATACGCCGGCCGCGAGGGCGATATAGTGACCGGTATCGTGCAGCAATCCGATTCACGATATCTGCTGGTCAATCTAGGCAGAGTCGAGGCGCTCTTGCCGAGCGCCGAACAAGTGCCGTCAGAGCGCTACGACCATGGTATGCGGCTGAAGGCATATATCGTCGAGGTCCGCCGGACGACGAAGGACCCGCAGATCATCGTCTCCCGGTCGCACCCGGGCCTATTGAAGCGCCTCTTCGAGCTGGAGGTACCCGAGATATATGATGGCTTTGTCGAGATAAAGGCAGGCGCCCGGGAGCCGGGATATCGCTCAAAGATAGCCGTCCTTTCTGTTGAAAGCGGAGTCGATCCGGTCGGCGCGTGCGTCGGGCCGAAAGGCAGCCGGGTCCGGATGGTCGTCTCCGAGTTGCGGGGCGAGAAGATCGACGTCGTGCAGTACAACGAGAACATGCAGACATATGTGGCCAATGCGTTAGCGCCGGCCAAAGTGAAAGAAGTGCTGATAAGCGAAAGCGATCTGACCGCCACAGTCATCGTTCCCGATGGCCAACTTTCGCTGGCCATCGGTAAAGAAGGCCAGAATGCCAGGTTAGCGGCTAAGCTGACCGGTTGGCGGATCGACATCAAAAGCGAGACGCAAGTGGCGGAAGCGCTACTGTCTGGTCCAGCCGAAGATGAAGACGATGACGATGAGGCAGATGACCGTTGCGCGGCGACCAAGTCCGATGGGACGCAGTGTACGAGTAAGGCGAAGCCGGGTACCAAGTACTGCGGGGTTGCCGCCCACCAGAAGCAGGGCGAGGTAGCTTAGTATAGTCCGGACTTGTATCGGATGCGGTGTTGCCAGACAAAAGGACGATCTGGTCAGGTTGACTCGCGGCCCGCGCGGTGACCGGCGCGAAGTATCGATAGACGTAAGCGGGCAGGCCCCGGGACGAGGGGCGTATGTCTGCCCGTCACTTGGATGTTTTGATGCGGCGGTGGGCAGCGGGGGGTTCAACCGGGCCTTTCGGGACGGCGTAGAGATGGATGTAGAGCGGTTGCGAACAAAGATCGCAAAACGATAGATAGAGGTATTAGACTGTGCCAAAAGTGAGAGTACATCAACTGGCTAAAGAGCTCGATCTGACGAACGAAAAGATCATCGAGCATCTAACGAAACGTGGCTTGACGGTCAAGAACCATTTTCAGGCGGTGGACGAATCGACCGCGGAATCGATCAGGCGGGCAGTCGTACGCGAGAGCGAGCGGGTCAAAGCACGCCAAGCCGAAAAGAGTAGCTCGAAGGCGGTGGCCAAGGAAGCTCCCAAGAAGAAGCCGGCCCAAAAACCGAAAGCAGAGAGCCCCTCCGAGGAGGCGCCGGTAGAATCGAAAGAGGAGCCGGTCGAGGAGCCCGAGGCGGAAGTCGCCAAGGAAGAGGCGGATAAGCCCGTGGTGGAAGTGCCTGAGGGAGCGACGGTCAAAGAGTTCGCCGATGCCGTTGGGCGCGAGCCGAATGACTTGATAAAGGTCTTTATAAAGATGGGCGAGATGCTCACGATCAACCAGGTGATGAGTACCACAGCCAGAGACCTGCTCGCGGAAGACCTAGGCGTCGAAGTCTTGGTTGTCTCCTCGAGCGAGGAAGAAGAAGAGGAATTCGACGACGACGAGTCTGTCTTGGAGGTACGTCCGCCGGTCGTTACTATTATGGGTCATGTCGATCACGGAAAGACATCGCTGCTCGAGGCGGTCCGTGAGATGGACATCATCTCAACCGAGGCCGGTGTGATCACTCAGCACATAGGCGCTTATACAGTGGCGCACGGCGACAAAAGCATTACTTTTATCGATACGCCCGGCCACGAGGCCTTTACGGCCATGCGGGCCCGCGGCGCCAGCGTCACGGACATTGCCGTTTTGGTCGTGGCCGCTGACGACGGAGTCATGCCGCAAACAGTCGAAGCGGTCGGCCATGCCAAGGCCGCCAATGTACCCCTGGTCGTGGCGATCAATAAGATCGATAAACCGGGAGCGAATCCGGAGAAGATAAAACAGAGCTTGACAGAGTACGAGCTGGTGCCGGAGGAGTGGGGCGGCGATACTGTCTTCGTAGAGATCTCGGCCAAGATGAAGACGAACATGGATGACCTGCTTGATATGATCCTTTTGACGGCGGAGCTGCGCGAGTTGAAAGCTAACCCGAGCGCCCCCGCTCGCGGGGTTGTCATCGAGGCCAATCTGGACAGAGGGCGCGGTCCGGTCGCCACCGTTTTAGTGCAGCGGGGGACATTGCGGATCGGCGATCCCGTCGTTATCGGTGTGGCCTACGGGAAGACCAGGGCGCTCGTCGACGACCACGGCGACCGTATCCAAGAAGCCGGGCCCGGATTGCCTGTTGAGGTAGTCGGGCTATCGTCCGTGCCTAATGCGGGCGAGAGTTTCAAGGTCGTTGGCGATGATCGCGAGGCTCGGACGATGGCCGAGGAGCGGGCGCATAAGCGCCGGCAAGCCGAGCAGATGCGTACTCACGTCACTCTCGACGATCTCTTCGATCGAATCAAGGAGGGTGAGCTCCAGGATCTGAACTTGATCCTTAAGGGCGATGTGCACGGCTCGGTCGAGGCCTTGTATGAATCACTTGAAAAGCTGGAGACTCCGGAGGTCAAGCTCTCCATTATCCTCAAGGGAGTCGGCGCGATATCTGAATCCGATGTCATGTTGGCGGCGGCTTCCAACGCTATCATCATCGGCTTCAATGTCCGGCCGGACCCCAAGGCCAAAGCCATGGCCGAGAAAGAGGTAGTCGACCTGCGGACATATCGCGTCATCTATCAGGTCGTCGATGATATCAAGGCTGCGTGTCGGGGAATGTTGGCTCCCGAGTTTGAAGAGGTCGATGTCGGGCGCGTTGAGGTCCGCGAGGTTTTCAAGGTCCCGAAGATCGGCTTTATCGCCGGCTGTTATGTGAGCGAAGGCGAGATCGAGCGCGGCGCGATGGTGCGCTTGGTTCGCGACGGCGTTGTGGTGTACGAAGGTACTATCTCGTCCCTGCGACGGTTTAAAGACGATGTTAAGCAGGTCAAGGCCGGGTATGAGTGCGGCATCGCCCTGGAGGATTTCTCCGATGTGAAAGCCGGGGATGTCGTCGAGGCGTACAAAAAGGTCGAAGTCGTCCGCGAATAGGCGTTGCGCTCGTGATTGTCGGTAGTTGCAGGATAGAACTCTATATTGCCGGAGCCAGCTCGTTCAAGGACAAGCGGCAGGTAGTTAAGAGCCTGACGGATAAGATAAGCCATCGCTTCAACGTTTCCGTTTCTGAGGTCGACCACCACGACTTGCACCAACAGGCCGTTATCGGCGTGGCGCATGTCGGCCGGACCCGCGGCGAGGTCGAGAGACTCTTGAATAGCGTCGTTCGTTACGCGGAGAACGCGAGCGGGGAAGAGATCGTTCGGTACGCTATCGACTCCCACGACCCGGAGAATGATATATGACACAACGGACCACGCGAGTGGCTAAGAGTATAAAACAAGAACTGGGCTGGATGCTCGAGAAAGGCGAGGTCAAGGATCCTCGTATCGGGTTTGTCACGGTCACTGCTGTCGAGGTCACCCCCGACCTCGATCGCTGTCGGATCTATTTCAGTCTATTAGGAAGTAAGCGCGACCGTGATGAGGCAGCCAAGGGCCTGGAAAGCGCCTCGGGGTTCATCCGGACAGAACTGGGGCGCCGTTTGCGCCTCAAGCACGCGCCGATCGTCGAGTTCAGGTATGACAAGACCGTTGAAGCCGGAGCGCGGATCTCCCAGCTTCTCCACGAGATACACGAGCGAGATGCAAAAGAGGAGTAAGTTGCCCGACGACAAAGATCAAGTACTGGATGCCATCAAGCAAGGGAGCGACTTTATCATCGCCGCTCACGTCCAGCCCGATGGGGACGCGCTTGGCGCCGCTTTGGGGCTCTTTTGGCTCCTTAAGGAGCTGGGAAAAAACGTGGCTGTGTTGATCGACCCGGACCAGGTATCGGCAAAATATAGCTTTCTTCCGGGACTCGAGAGTGTGGCCCAGAAAAGCACTTTCAAGGCCGATACCCTGATCACAGTCGATGTCGCTCACCCCGACAGACTAGGGGACAACAAGCCGTTGCTCGAGGCTGTCAAACACACCGTCAATATCGACCATCATCCAGACAACCCCCGATTCGCGCATGTTAATTGGGTCGAGCCGGAAATGACATCGACCTCTGAGCTAATACTTGAGCTATGGAAGTCGGCGTCGAAGACCCCGGCGCTAGACGCTGCTACATGTATTTATGTGGGCATGCTGACCGATACCGGGAACTGGCAGTATTCCAACACTACCAGCGCGGGCCTACGGGCAGCGGCGGATCTTGTGGATATCGGCGTCGAGCCGAACGGGGTCTTCAGTCTGATATATGAGCGCAATACCACCGGCTGGTTGCGTTTGATGGGACTTGGCTTAACCGGCGCCGTCATCGATAAAGACCTCCGCTTTGCCTATGCGATAGTGACGCGGGCCGATCTTGAGGTGGCCGGCGCTCAGGCGTCGGAGGTCGAAAACCTCGTTGATTGGCTCCGTTCGCTCGCGGATATCGATGCCGCTCTCGTGATCAAAGAGACGCAGGCCGGCGAGTTCAAGGGGAGCGCCAGGTCTAACGGGTCCGTCAATGTCGGGGCCCTGGCTCATTCATTTGGCGGTGGAGGCCATCACAACGCCGCTGGATTCACGACGACTGAGGCGCCGACACTGGTCATTGCCAGGGTCAAGAAATGGCTCAAATCAACGGCATCCTCTTAATAGACAAACCCTCCGGTCCCACCTCGCATGATATCGTGAATATCGCCAGGCGCTGGTCAGGGCAGCGCCGAGTGGGACATGCCGGAACGCTAGATCCGGCCGCTACCGGTCTGCTGGTCATACTGCTTGGCAAGGCAACACGGCTGTCTTCATGGGTGATGGGCGCCGACAAGACCTACGAGGGCGTGATTCGGTTTGGTATCGCCACCGACACCCTCGATGCTGACGGACAAGAAGTCCATCGGGAGCCGTGCGCGGTTTCCGACTCTCTATTGCGTCAGGCCGTTGAAGGCCTCACCGGCGAGATAACCCAAGTCCCGCCCAACTACTCGGCAATCAAGGTCGGCGGCTCGCCGGCGTACAAAACGGCGAGGGCCGGGGGCGAGCTGGACCTCCCTGAGCGCCAAGTGCGGATCGATTCCTTTACGGTCGGCGAGGTCGGTGCCGGCGACTTTCCATCCGTTTCTTTCCAGGTCGCATGCTCCTCCGGGACATATATCCGCAGTCTGGCCGCCGATCTGGGAAGCGCTATCGGTTGCTTTGCGCACCTGGAGTCATTGCGCCGCACGCGCATCGGGCAATTCGCCATCGATGACGCCGTGACCATTGACGAGTTGCGCGGGTTCGAACATGACGAGGCCCCCATAGTCGCCATGAAGCACGCTCTTGAACTTCCGGAGCATCGCGCTCCCGTGGAGGAGTTGCCGTTGTTGTTGAGCGGGCGGGCCGTTTCGGTCCCAAGCACAGGCGCCTCACTCAAGGAAGGCGAGACTGTGAAAATAATCGGCGATGATGACGGTGAACTGGTCGGCTTGGGAAGAATCAAAGAGGGTAAATTGAAACCGTTCGTGGTCGTCAGAGAAGCTTGAATATAGCCGGCCGTCACGGACTGCGGTGGCTAGAGGCGCGACCATGTGATAAAATGTCGCGAAGGAAACGACCATAAATACCGTAACTGGTATTGCCGCAAACTAGGATATACGCGTCACCAGCGTTGTCTTGGATGTCGGCTTTTAATCATAGAGGAGGTGAACGGCTATGAAGATGCCGAAAGAAGAAAAATCTAACCTGATCAGCGAATTTAAGATCCATGATACCGATACCGGCTCCCCTGAAGTCCAGATAGCTATCCTTAGCAGACGTATTTCCGACTTGACGGAACACCTTAAGGAACACAAGAAGGATCACCATTCCCGGCGCGTCCTGCTAAAGATGGTCGGCCAGAGAAGAAGATTGTTAGCTTATCTTAAAAACAACGATATTGAGCGTTATCGCGAAGTAGTCGACAAGCTGGGCCTGCGCGCCTAGTTTGTCAGCGATAGCCTGACTTTTTGGAGGTAGAACTGGTTGATGCCAGATATAACTGAGTCCAGCTTCGAACTGGACGGAAAAACATATGGATTACAGACAGGCAAGTTAGCTAAACAGGCCGATGGGGCTGTGCTCATGCAGGTCGGCGATACGATCGTCCTGGCGACGGCGTGCGCTAAAAGAGAGATGCGCGAAGGCGCCGATTTCTTGCCCCTGACAGTCGATGTCGACGAGAAGATGTACGCCGCCGGCAAGATCCCCGGCAGCTTCTTCCGTCGTGAGGGGCGCCCGGGTGAGACGGCGACTCTGACCGCGCGCCTTATCGATAGGCCGCTACGCCCGAGTTTCCCCAAGGGTTATTACTACGAGACACAGGTCGTTCTCACGATCCTCTCGGCCGATCAGGAAAATCCGCCCGACATCCTGGCTCTCAATGCAGCTTCGGCCGCATTGATGATCTCCCCGATCCCGTTCAATGGTCCGATCGCGGCGGTCAGAGTCGGACGTGTCGATGGCAACTGGGTCATAAACCCCACCTTCCAACAGCTCGAAGAGGGTGATCTCGATCTAGTCGTGGCCGGTTCCGAGGAAGCGATCATGATGGTCGAGGCCGGCGCCAAGCAGGTATCTGAGGATGTCGTGGTGGCTGCTCTGGCACGGGCGCATGAGGAGATCAAAAAGATCGTCGCGGTCCAGAAACAGTTTCAGGCCGACGCCGGAAAAGAGCCATGGGACGCCCCGCTGCTAAAAGCTGACGAGGATATCGCCGCCAAGGTCCGCGAGGCCGCCAAAAGCCGCCTCGACCAGGCTGTCAGAAATCCCGACAAGAAGGCCAGGACGGAAGCTATCGGCGCGGTCAAGAGCGACGTCGTTGAGACATTAGCGGTCGAGTTCGACTGGCGTGAGCGAGTGATCAAGGATGCCTTCAAGGCCGTATAGAAACCAGTCGTCCGGTCCATGGTGCTCGATGACGGCAAAAGGAGCGACGGCCGCGGGTTTACGGAGATACGT
>JAUWIO010000233.1 GCA_030605305.1 Actinomycetes bacterium | reverse complement strand
TCTCGACCGGGACCTCGACTATTTTAAGCAGGTCAGTGATTTGCTCGCCGGAGAAAGCGAGGTCCGCCAAGCCTACTACTTGGCGCCGGCGGCGGGGGATGAAGCGGCTGTCGGAGAGGCCTATCGGCAGAAACTGAGCGATGCCATCGATAAGATGCGAGCCATGGAAGCCCCCGTGTCATTAAAAGGGTTGCACGAGAACGAGACCGAGTGGCTCAAGGCCCGTCTCGACCATCTCGATAGAAGCCGGGCCGCCGGCGAGGGCGGAGCCGATAAGGAAGTCTCACAACTCATCGATGAAAAAGCCGCTGAATGGACCGCCTTCAGCCAGGCATTTGAGGAGCTGGAACTCCAGGTGGCCGAAGAATCACCAGAGGCGAGAGCTGCCGAAGAGCTCAAGCGCCTCCTTGGCCAACTCCAGAAAGCCGTGGCGGACAAGCTTTAGGTTTCTCATTAAGGTTTTGACTGTCTGCTTGGCGTTAGAGATAATAAGCAAGCGGTAGCCGCCCATTCCTTTGTTTGGAGAAAGGTTCACCCTATGAAGCGTTTGACAGTCATTACCATGATCGCGGTCCTTGTGCTCACCACACTTGCATTACCAGCGACCGCGGCCGTCAATGACATGGCCTGGCGAATGCTCTTTACGCCCAGCAGTGAATATGACGGTGTCTTTGCGTCAGCCACCGATCGCAACGGGAACTTGGTCATCGCCGGCGAAGAGAGCGGTCTGCAGTTCGTGGCCAAGTATCGGCCGGGCGGCGCCTTGGTCTGGAAGAAGACCTTTGGGGCCGTTGGTTCCTACACATACGTCACAGATATTGCCATCGACCGGGACGGTTTCATCTACGTCGTCGGTTCGACTGACGGAGACGACTACAGTGAAGTCGGTTTCATCCGCAAGTACGGCCCCAAGGGCGGGCACCACTGGACGAAGAAATTCGGGCCGGATGGGGCGTCCACGGATGTTGCCGGAGTGGCCGTTGGGCCGGCCGGCGGCATATACGTGACGGGCTCGACCGATGGCGATTTCAAGCGCCCCGAGTGGTATTGGGGCCCGTTCTCAACTTATCTACGAAAGTACAATCAAGCCGGCAAGGTCTATTGGACTCGCCAATTCGCCAAACCCTCTGCTGGAAGCGACGATTATTATGATGGTGAGACCTATGCCACTGATGTGGCCGTTGGACCAGGTGGCGGGGTTTATTTGCTGGCCGAAGAGTGGGCCTGGGGCGTGGATTCGGAGGGCGATGAGAGTAGCTCCGTCGTGCTCAAGAAAGTCAGCCCCCGCGGCGGTGTCTATTGGACGCGCAAGTTCGGTCGGGAAAAAGGCTTGATGGCTTATGGGTTGGCTGTCGATCGGACGGGTAGCCCGGTCATTGCCGGAGCCACCGCCCGGGGTTCGTTTACGACCAAGTTCTCGCATAAAGGCAGGCGTCGCTGGACGCGTTTCTGGTCCGGCCTAGGTGTCGCGGCTGTCGACGTGGACAGGGACAGGAACATATACATGGTCGGCTCCGACGGCGCGGACTACGCTTCTTGGGGAGCTGCGGGCGCCGTCTATCCAAAGGCCTATGCCCGAAAACTGAGTCCCTCGGGGGAACACCAGTGGATGCGCACCTTCTTTAATGGTTCCGCCCTTGGAGCGTCGACCGATCTCTCCGGAAACCTCTATGTCTTCGGTCACGCGATCGTCAAAGAGAAAGATTTCTTGGTCAAATTCAAGAACTAGAGCAAGGAGCGCCCCGGCTTAGTGCCCATACAGTTTCGTCTTTGGGTGGAAAGCGTACCAGGCAAACCAGAAGTCGCGCTCTTTGACGATCTCCTTGCCTGAGTCGACCTCCGTGATCTTGACCGTACCGTCGCGCTTGCGGCGGACTTCGATATCGACCCCGCCGACGGTATCTTTGATGACCGGATCATCCTCGAGATCCTCCTCGGTATAAGCGGAGAATTTGCCGTTGATCTCGATCCCGAAAACAACCGTTTTCGGATGGACGCGGTCGTCTTCATTCTCGAGCGGGAAAAGAACGAAGCTGTCCTCATAGTAATTACCATACGGATCACGGCCGTAGGCGCGCGAGAAACCGGTCTCCTGACTGAGGACTTCGGATTCCGGGTGAGCTTTCTTCCAGTCCCGCCAGACAACAGTATCGATGGAGACGGCTTCCAGCCGGGTCCCCGTCAGCTCGCCGACGATGGCCAGGCCATCGATCTGGCTCCAGTAGGAGTTCGTCTTACGGTCGTACATGCCCAGGTTCGAATTGTAGAGCTTGCCGGAAGTGCCGAACTCCACCTCCCGGCCGTCGATGACCCGTTTATAAGCGATGCCGGAGCCGCAGAGAGGACAGTAGGTTATGGCCAGCGGCGTCCCGGCGATCTCATCGTTGACTATCTCGTGCCACACGAGTATCTG
>JAUWIO010000157.1 GCA_030605305.1 Actinomycetes bacterium | reverse complement strand
GGCTCGCCGGGCAGATCGATGCGGGTTCGACGAAGGACGTCGTCTTGACCGAGATAGGCGAGGGTCAGTGTGTCACCGGTAAGCTTAGGCTTGAAAAGGCGTCCCCGCTTCTCCCGACGCATCCCGCGGACCTCGAACATATCGGCAAAATCGGCGAAGAAGGAGAACTCGAGGAAAAGGTCGACCGCGACCGGATTATAGTTCTTGATCCGTATGCGCTCCTGAAGCCCCCCGGCCAAGACCCGCAAGCGACGGATGTTGATGGTCTCCTGTGCGATCTTGAGCTGCTCGCCCTCGGTAATATCGGCGTTGGTCAACTCGATATGGGCCATGTAGTCTCGCTGCGCTCCAGTAGAGAGGAGTATCGGCTCGCGACCGTTGACAAGCAATTCCCAGCAGCTCAAGAAACGCGTATCGGCCGTGTAAAAGCCAAGTCCGGCCGTGTTATCTGACGCGATGTTTCCCCGCGCATCAGAGTAGACGAATAGACCGTCTTCCTTGATCGTCAGGCGCCGCTCTTTGATATCGACGATGATGAAGGGGATGCCCTCATTGAGTATGCGATTAGTCGCCTGCTCCTCAACGATGAACTCTTCGCCCTCAGGGCTGATGTACTTCTCCAATAAGCCTCCCGGTCGCCGTCTGGTGACTTATTCCCGTTCCGGAAGAAAGCAAAAAATGGAGAAGGCAGCGGGGTTTTGGGTCGCGCTTCTAGTCCGTGACGACGCCGGCGGCATCAACGTCGAGGAAGAGGGCCCGACGTTTTGAGCCGGCAGCGGCCAAAGCGGCCGGCAGCGCGGCTTTTATTTCTGCTTCGACGGCCCGGTCGTAGAAAGCGGCCACTGTCGGGCCCGCGCCGCTAATAAAGGCGCCGACCGCGCCGGCCTCTATAGCGGCCTGGGCGGCAGAGTCAAAGTCAACGATGAGCGGGCGACGGAACGGCTGGTGAAGGGCATCCTCGAGCCCGGCTCCGGCGGCCGACAAGTCCCCGGTAAGAAGTGCTTCGACCAGCAAGGCGGTGCGCCCGACATTGAAAACAGCGGACTCCCGGGAGACCTGGTCAGGTAGGGCCGCACGGGCCTCGGCGGTTGAAAGTGATGTCTCAGGGACCATCGCGACGCCCCCGATGCTATCGGCCGGCCCGAGCCGGCGCACTTGAAATGTTTCCCCCTGACGGTAGGCGATCGTCAGCCCGCCATAGACAGCGGCGGCGACATTATCGGCGTGGCCTTCTATATCGACCGCCAGACCGAAGAGCCGGTCTTTTGAGAAGCCGGCCCCTGACAACTCATTAGCCGCCGCCAGGGCGGCGACTATTGTGGCCGCGCTGCTGCCTAGGCCCCGGGCCAGCGGGACGCGGTTGTCCATCCGCACACGCAGGGCCGGACGCGCGCGCCCAAGACCAGCGTAGAATCTATCAATAGTGGTGACGGCCAGGTTTTCTTCCGGGCGCTGATCGAGGACCCCTTCGCCCTCACCGGTGACGGATAACTCCAGACCGGGCCCGCCTTCTTCCAGCTCGACTGTATTATAGAGCGCGAGAGCCAGACCAAGGGTGTCGAAACCAGGGCCGAGATTGGCCGAGCTAGCCGGGGCCTTAACGGTTGCCGCCACGCTCAGCCGCCGATACCGACTTCGAGCGCGGCCGCCTCGACGGCCTCGCGGTCGGCCGCTAAGTGCGTGACTTTATTCTCGATCAACTCGACCACATTAGGATCTTTGAGGCCGTGGCCCGTCAGGACACAGACGACCTTGGTGCCGGGATCGATAGCCCCTGCTTCGAGCATCTTGATAAGCCCGGCCACTGAGGCAGCGGAGGCAGGTTCAGCAAAGATACCCTCTTCACCGGCGAGCCGACGGTAGGCCGCGAGTATCTCTTCGTCGGTCACTTTATCGATATGGCCGCCGGAATCCCGGGACGCATCCTCGGCCTGCTGCCAACGGACCGGATTGCCGATCCTGATAGCGGATGCGATCGTCTCCGGTTTGGCGACCGGTTTACCGAGCACGATCGGGGCAGCCCCCGCCGCCTGAAAACCGCACATCCGCGGCAGCTTGGCGGACAACTTGCGCTCGTAATACTCTTTGAATCCCATCCAATAGGCGGTGATATTTCCAGCGTTGCCGACCGGTATCAATAGATAGTCGGGCGCCTCTCCCATTTGATCGCAGACTTCAAAAGCAGCGGTCTTCTGACCCTCCAGTCGATCCGGGTTAATCGAATTGACCAGCTCCACAGGATACTTCTCGGTCAGATAACGCACGATATTCAGGGCTTCGTCAAAGTTGCCGTCGATCGCGAATACGTGGGCCTGGTGCACAATGGCCTGAGCCAGTTTGCCCGCCGCTATCTTCCCGCGCGGGATAATGACCAGGCTCTTGAGCCCGGCCACGGCGGCGAAGGCCGCGGCCGATGCCGACGTATTACCAGTCGATGCGCAGATGCCCGCCGTCGCTCCCGCTTCGCCCGCCTTACTGATAGCCACGGTCATGCCCCGGTCCTTAAAGGAGCCGGTCGGGTTGAGCCCCTCATACTTAAAATACAGCTCGATATCGTGCTCTGGTCCAAGCGAGCTTGACTCGATGAGCGGCGTATTCCCCTCGCACAAAGTCACTATCGGTGTCTGCTCGGTAACGGGAAGGTATTGGCCGTACGCATGTATCAAGCCTTTCCAGCGCTTCATCGATCGCCCCCCTCGACCCGGATAACATTGCGGACCCTCGAGACAGCATCGAGCGCTTTGACCCCGGCGATGGCCGTACGCAGATTGCCTTCGCTGACCTTATGCGTCATGAAGACGACCTCCGCTACGCCGGCTGTCGTACCCTTTTGAATAACACTGCCGACGCTGACTTGATTGGCGCCAAAGACATGGGCGATCTGCGCCAAGACGCCGGGGCGGTCTTCACACTCTATTAATAAGTAGTAACTGCTCTCGACCGTGTCTATAGATTTGACCGCATAGTCTTTGAAGCAGGTGCAGGTAAAGCGGCCGCTACCGCCGTTACGCCGGTTCTCGGCAGCAGCAAAGATGTCTGCGGTCACGGCACTAGCCGTCGGCAGGCTGCCGGCTCCCTGACCAAAAAACATCAGATCGCCGACCGCATCGCCCTCAACAAAGATAGCGTTATAAGCATCTTTGACGGTAGCCAGCGGATGATCAAGCGGGATCATCGTCGGATGAACCCGGACATCGAGCAGTTCTCCTTCGACCTTCGCAATAGCCAAGAGCTTGACCGCATAGCCGAGTTCACGCGCGTACATGATGTCTTGGCTCGTGATCGAGGTTATGCCTTCAGTGTGGACATCGGTGGCGACGACGCGGCTATTGAAGGCGATCGAGGCCAGGATAGCTATCTTGGCGGCCGCGTCCTTGCCCTCGACATCGGC
>JAUWIO010000188.1 GCA_030605305.1 Actinomycetes bacterium | reverse complement strand
CATGTTAATGCTAGTGGGCACAGCAGCTTTTGCCAGCCCATCGACGGTTGATGAGCCACAGAAAAAGAAACCGATCAAACTAGGCGTAGCGACCAGCGGACCGGAAGCGGTCCAGGCAGAGGCAAAGGACGAAAATCTGCCGCCGATGCTGACCGAGAAGACGAACAACCTCAACCCTGAACTGCTCAAGAGGTTTGACGCCTTTCGAACCAATGTCTACCAAAAGCACGGGGTGACGCTCGAGATCAACAGCGGCTATCGTAGCAGCGAAAAGCAGGCCTATCTCTACCGGACCCTGCCGCGCGGCATGGCCAGCGCACCCGGCACGTCCCTTCATGAAAAGGGCGACGCCATTGACTACCGGCCGGCCTCCCCGACGTACAACCAGGACCTGCCTAAGTTCGGTCTGAAAGCCCCATACCCGGGCGTCGAGGATTGGCACGTCGAAACAACCTAAGCCAACTAGAACGTTACTCAAAAACACGTTAGATAGCCCGGCCGCTTGTTAGCGGCCGGGCTTTTCTGTTATAAGGAGCCTGTGCCAAGTGTTTGGGGAATAACATACCGATGAAAAGATTACTGACGCTCTCGGCTTTGCTCGTCTTCATGCTCGTTCTGGCTGCTCCGGTCGGAGCCGCTACCATCCGCGCCAACGACGAAATAGTGATCGACAAAGATATCGATGACGACCTCTACGTCTTCGGCGGAAATCTCGATATCTCCGGCGATATCTCCGGAGACCTAGTTGCGGCCGGCGGCAATATCACCGTAACCGGTCGAGTCGACGGAAACATCATTGCCAGCGGCGGACAAATAATGATCGATGGACCGGTCACGGGCACCGTCCGGATCGCCGGCGGCTCCATCATAATCAACGACCGGGTCGGCCGGGACGTCCTGGCCGGAGCAGGCACGCTGACGCTGGGGCCCGACTCCCGAGTCGGCGGCGACGTCATTATCGGCGCCGGCATGTTCAAGGCCGGCGGAGACATCGGCGACGATGTCCAAGGGGGCCTGGGTTCGGCCGATTTCGCCGGCAGGGTCGGCGGCGACATCAAGATCTCCGTCGATACTTTGACCATCCGGGATGGCGCCCGGATCCAGGGCGATGTCACGTACAAAAGCGATAGCGACGCCAAGATCTCGAACGGCTCCGAGATCCAGGGTGATATCGTCCGCAAACCGCCGCCCAAACAACCGACACCGCCGCTCTTCCTGCGCGCGCTCGATTGGCTTTGGTCGCTCGTAGGCATGGTCCTGACAGCTCTGGCCATCGCCTGGCTCTTTCCCGGTACACTTAAATCCACAAAACAGGCGCTGACCGAGCGGACCGGCGCGACTATCGGGCTGGGGGCGGCGACGCTGTTCCTGACGCCGTTCGCGGCCTTACTGCTGATCATCTTCACCGTCGGGTTGGCCCTGCCGCTCGCCCTCATCGCCCTGGCCGTTTATGTTATCGCCATCTATCTCGGTCAGATATACGCGGCGGCGGCGATCGGAAACGCTGTACTCAAACGTGAAGGTATCCCGGGGGCGCTCCTCGGTATCGTCGGTTTCGGACTCTTGAGGCTCATCCCATACGTGGGCGGCGTAATAACTCTGACCCTGATAATCATCGGGCTGGGGGCCATGTCCGTGGCCTGCTGGTCATCGTGGCGCCAGAGCCCACAGACTCCGGTGGCCGACGGCAAAGAGCCGGCTCCGTCTACTGACTGATCGCGAGACTCGTTATTTGCCGGCCCACACGGCCAACCTGTTATTGCTCCGATCAGCAACGAATATCAGACCCGTTTTTTCATCGATCGAGATCGAGTTCGGGAACCGCAGGTGGGTTCCGGCCGCTTCCTGTCCATAATTGAAGAGATATTCGTGGTCCGCCGAATAGACATGAACGAGGCCGCGCAGGGTGTCGAGCACATGTATCCGGCCCAGCTTGTCGATAGCGATCGAGCGCGGATGCAGGACCTTGTCCTTATCTGAGGCGGGCTGGGGCAGAGACTCGAGATAGCGGTAGTCGCGATCGAAGACCTGGACGCGGCCATTGTTCGAATCCGCTACAAATATCTTACCGTTTGGGCCCACCGTCACGCCATTTTGATATGAAAACTTACCGTCCGCCGAGCCGGCTCCGCCGAACTCCTTCACGAGCCGGCCGCTAAGATCTAATATCTTGACCTTGTGGTCGCCCACGTCCGTTATATAAAGGTGGCCCTGATGATAGTGGAGACCGATCGGGATCAGCAGGTGGTCGGCGCCGAAGCCGGCTCCGCCGTCCGGTCCGAATACCCGCACTTCTTTTCCAGAGGCGGAACTGACATAGATGCGCCCATCTTCGTCGAGCGCTATCGAGGGCGGCGGCGGCGACCCCGACATATTCACGACTTCGCGATACTTCCGTCCCTCCCGATCGGTGGATACGACCCGCCCGTCAGCCCTAGTCGAGTAGATGCGTCCTTGATCGACGATGACTCCCATCGGGGAGATAAGCGGTTGGGACTCGTCCCCCTCCAGGGGGTAGAGCCAGCGCGGTTGGTCCGTCACTGTCCCGGGTTGATAGACCTGGTTGTATTCCCCTTCGCCTTGGATATACCGATAAGTGGTAAAACCGGCTCCACCCAGCACGATCAGGACAGTAGCGATAATAAGCAGCCTCTTACTCATCCGTGCGCCCCCTGTCCCCGACCCGCGCCAGACCACTCATAGCCTCTTTATAGTCCGGAACGTAACGAAGCGCCTCCTCATATGCTGCGCCCGCTTCTGTTGATCGCCCGGTACGCTCCAAAGCCAGCCCCAACTGGACCTGAGCGTCTGCCAGCGAGGGTCTGAGCGCCACGACCCGGCCCCAGTGATCGGCAGCGGCCCGGAGGTCGTTGGCCTCGGGCGCCAATCGACCCAGGCCCGACCAAGAATCGAT